>JANLFZ010000058.1:10108-18893 GCA_024653385.1 Thermoguttaceae bacterium
GCCTCGACCAGGCCCCGCGCCAACCCGAGGGCAGCGCAGAGGCAGAAAGCCCGCACAACCACGCGCTGGGCCAGCCCACGGGTTCCAGCCAAGCACAGCGTGCCTGGGGCAAACGTAACGGCGTGCCGTCTCATGGCGATCTCCTCATGCAACAGATCAAGGAAGCCTCCGAGGGTTTACCACGTGTACCGCCATAGGTGGACCCCGGAACCGAAGTATATGCCCGTGTCGTTCATGGCGAACCCGCAGGTCACGGGCACGGGCGATTTGGCCAAGAGCTTCACGGCGCCCGTGGTGGGGTTGACCGTGTAGATCCCGGCGGAGCACAACCCGTAAAGCTGCCCGTCGGTATGAAGGCCGATCGCGATTTCCACTTGGGCGCCCGGCAGGTCGGCCTTCCGGACAACGGATCGGGTTGACGGGTCGAACTCGTAGAGCGTCGAGCCCACGGCCACGAACACGTGCCCGCCGGTTGCGAGCATGGCCGGATACGTCTGGGCGCCCGGCACGAGGGCCGTCTCGAAGACCTTGGTTTTCGATCGCGGGTCGAAGGCGAAGAACACGGCTTGCGTTTCGCTAGGCGTGGTCCCGCCCCCGCCGTAGTTGCCGCTGCCGCCGAAGATCAGTCCGCTTTGGGGCTCGTACGCCAGCGACACGATGCTCTGGTTCCTCACCAGGTGGCGGTAGTTCTCGACGACCCGGTTCTGCCTCGGATCCCAGACGGCCATCGCCCCGCCGAGCTGCCCGTACGGCGGAATGCTGCCGATGTAGATCCGCCGGTCCGGGCCGAAGATCATCGCGCGGGGCCGCAGGTGACCGTCGCCCAGCGGACCGAAGGTGCGCGGGTTCGAGCCGGGCGAGTCGCCCCAGTTCCACGCCGGGCCCTTGGGGTCGTAGAGGTTCATCACCGAGCCGCCGTAGTAGCAGAGGTAGAGTTTCCCCTCGTACTCGAGCATCGAGTAGACTTCGCCGCCGGGCATGTTGCCCAAGTGCTCGCTTTTCCCGGCGCGCGGATCGTAGCGGAAGACCTCCAGCGGCATGGCCGTGCTGCCGTAGATGCATCCTTGGGGGCCCGTGCCCACCACGAAAATCCCGCAGCCCTCGCCTCGGTACTGGAAATCGACGCGGCGGATCTCCTGCGGAGCCGGACCGCGCAGGACCAGCCGGCCCTTCTCGCTACCCACCTCGAGGTCGGCCAGCACCCGGCCGTCGCGCAGCTGCGGGACCGGGGTGTCGCGGTGCTCGGCCGGCGCCAGTTTGCCCTCGCTCGCCTCGTACCAGCGCGAGACGGCCCGGCCGCTTTTCGGGTCGCGGTGCGATATCTGCGCGTAGACCTTGCCGCGGGCCCCTTGCTCGACGTGGACCCCGGTCACCTCGGCCCAGTCCTTGGGAATGATCGAGCGGTGCTCTCGGGTCGCGGGGTCGTACATCACCAGGTCATCCTTCACGAAACCCACGCCCACGTAGACCCGGCCGTCGGCGCCGGCGGCCAGACTGCGGGCGTACATCTCGGTCGGGCTCATCCGGCCGAGGTCTTCCATCCGGTCCGCGGCCGGATCGTACGCCACGAGCTTTGCCTGCGGGTAGGTGCAGCCGTACAGCCGGCCGTCCTTGCCGACCACGAGCTGCCAGATGTAGGTCTCGCTCTTGGCGGGCCGGCCGACCACCTGGATGCCCGCCTCCGGCCGGGCCGGATCGAACCGCAGCAACAGCCCCTGGCCGAACGTGCCGATGTACACTTTCCGGTCCGGGCCGAGCACCGTGGCCCAGCCGCCCGAGTCCTGGGGCGAGTAGTATTGCTGCGACTTGCCCGATTCGGGGTCGACCACGAGCAAGAACAGCCGGCCCGCGTTCTGCATGAAGTTCAGGTAAACCAGATCCCGTTGTCCGGTCTTGTCGGGGCCGATGACCTTACCCATCAGTCCCGCGCGTTTCACCGGGATCCCGAGATCCTCGAACTGTCCGGCCGGCGCGGGGTCGAACGTCGCGACCCCGAGGCAAACGGCGGCGATCGACGCCAAAAGCACCGTGCGGGTCATGGCTGAGTCTTCTTCGGTGGTTCGTCTTGCCAGACGTTGGCCGTGCGGGCCTTGAGGTCGGGCATGGGAGGCAACGGCGCGCTGGGCGCGGGCTCGTACCAGAACGTGGCCGTGGACCAGTCGTCCTCGGTCTCGGCCAGCCCGTTCTTCCAGGCGATCTGCTGGATCGTGATGCGGGCTTCTTTCTGCCAGGCGATGGGGTCGGGCAGGTGCCAGCGGTACATCGAGACGAAGTTCTTCTGGTCGAGGCTGCACCCGTTGTACAGGAAAGGCGTCTGCTGGATGCCCCACGAGAGGCCCACGTAGTCCTCGCTGCCCGTGCCGACGATCGTCGGAAGGTCCTTATCGCCGTCCATGTAGACCTTGATCTCCCCTTCGCCCCACCATTGCCCGGGGTGCAAGTTGCGGATGCCGATCACCGCGCCGACGTACCGGCCTTTCTGGGTGCGCCGGGGCAGCAGCTCGAAGTCTTTCTTCGTGGTCGTGGGGTTCTCGCGGCGGAAGAGCACGTGGAGCCGACCCACGTCGTCCGGATGCTTGTCGCCCACCGTGTAGGTCAACTGGTAGAAGAGCGGCACCTGCTTCGGGCTCTCGTTGGTGAAGGCGAACCGCGCCCGCTTGGTGAACGGCATGGGCAGCCAAATGTTCATCCCCGCGCGGGCCCCGACCGAATGAACCGCCGAGTGGTACGGCATGACTTTGCCGTGAGCAAAGCCGAAGAAATCGCCCAGGGGGCATTCGATGCTCGGGTGCTCTTGTCCTTCCCACCAGGCGCGGATGACCAGGCTCCGCAGCGTGACGGGGTCATGGTGCGTGGTGATCCAGAGATGGCGGATCGTGCCGGGGCCTTCGATGTCGCAAAGCTGGACGGTCTCGCCGGGCTCGATGTTCCGCATCGGCGCCCCCTTGCGCCCCGGCCCCAGGTTGCTCGCCGCCGCACCGCCCGCGCCGGGCGCCCCGGTCGGGTTCTCGAACGAAATCGACCGCGAGACCAGCCCCGTGTCCAGCCGGAACGGCTGGTGAATGACATCGGGGGGATCGGCAGCCGCCGGCACACCCCAGAAGAGCCCTGCCGCAAACGCTGCCAGGGCGACCCATCCGAACACTCCAAAGACGTTGCGCATGGCGAGACTCCCAGTCTGGTGGTTTTCCCGCCGTCGTTTTAGCACATGCGCCAGGCGGGGAAAAGCCGGTCAACCGGCCTCCGCGCGCAGGCGATGGAGGCCTTCAGGGCACAGGTCCCAGAGGGGACACATCTCGCACTTCGGGCGGCGCGCGGTGCAGAGCGTCCGACCGAGGCGGATGAGTTGAAGGTGGAACTCCAACACGCGATCGGCCGGCACCCGCGCGGCCAGATCGTCGTGCGCCTTCTCGGCATTCGTACCCGGCCCAATCAGCCCCAGGCGCCGGCTGACGCGATGGACATGCGTGTCGACCGGCAACACCGGCATCCGGCAGGCGAACAACAGCACGCAGGCCGCGGTCTTCGGGCCCACTCCGTCGAACTCCCTCAAGTACGCCAAGGCCTCGGGCGCGCTCCAGGAGCGGAGAAAGTCCAGCGACAGCTCGCCTCGCTCCTGGTGGATCCGGCGAAGGACCGCCCGGATCCGCGGCGCCTTGACGTTGGAAAGCCCCGCGCGACGGATGGCCCGGGCGATGCGCCCAACCGGCGCGGTGCGTACCGCATTCCAATCAGGGAAGCGACGCCGGAGTTCGTCGAACGCGGCCGAGCTGTTGGTGTCCGAGGTGTTCTGCGAGAGGATGGTCGCGATCAACTCGTCGAGCACGGGTTCCTCGGGCGGCGGCTCGACCGGCCCGTAGTGTCGCGCCAGGCGCCGGCACACGGCGACCACTTTGCGGCGAATCGAGGCGCGATCGGAGGAAGGCTTGTCGTGCATCGAAACCCGATGGCGAGGCTGCCCGGGACTTCGCGGCCCCCAGGCGCCCGAAAGCGTCTCCGTGGAAACAAACGATGTCAAGACTCGGCATTGCTTCGGGCAAGAAAGCCGTAATCCCGCACGGGCCACGCTATTGTGGCCGGCAGCTCGTGGCCGGGATATGGCACTATCGAGTGGGCTACGAATAGTTATCAGGCAGGGTGTTTGCGCGAGCGCATCAGCGGGGTCGTGGTCGTAATGGGAGCGCGCGAAAGCGTTGGTTTCCGATCGCTTGCCACAAGGGGGGAAGGGATGTACAATCGGCGGTTGCGGGGGAGGAGATGGGGCATTATCCTACCTCGTCGTCTTTTCTTATCACCCGTTTCCTGATCCAGGAGAATTTCTCATGAGGCACAAGGCAAGTGTGGGGAGCCCGCGTGGACCTCGCCGGCGAGGGTTCACGCTGGTCGAGCTGCTGGTGGTGATCGCCATCATCGGCATTCTTATCGCGTTATTGCTGCCGGCAGTGCAGGCCGCGCGCGAGGCGGCGCGGCGGTCGCAGTGCGTCAACAACATGAAGCAGATTGGTCTGGCGCTGCACAACTACCACGACAAGCAGTTGATGTTCCCGCCGAACATCATCCTTGGCGCGCCCAACAAGGAGCAGTCGCAGAACGGCGGCGTGCTACCCCGGGCGCATCACCACACGTGGTTGGCGCTCATTCTGCCCGAACTCGAGCAGAAGCCGTTGTACGACCAGATCAACTTCCGGTTGCGCGCGTGGGGGCAGCCCCACGTGGCCGTGTCGATTCCGGTGCTGCGATGCCCGTCGGACTCGGGCTTTAGCGACCCGTCGGAATGCCACAACATCGCGTGGACGGCCTACGCCGGCTCGGAAGGATACCACTGGTGGCCCACGGCCGTCATTCAGAACAGCGCGTGGGGGATCAACCAGGCCGGCGATTTCTCCGGCCTGTTCACCCACGGTCGGTTCTTCAAGATGTCGAGCATTACCGACGGCACGTCGAACACCGTGGTGGTGGCCGAGACGAACTCGTACGCCTATTACGGCGGCCCGTTCAACACCACGGGTACGGGCAAACCGCGTATTTCCCGAGGCGACGCGGTGTTCCGCCCGGCCTTCCTCGGCTGTTCTCACGGGGGTTACCCGACGGACGAGGGCGGCACGCCGCGATTCTCCGACGTGGACGACTCGGGGCCGAAGCGGGCCTGGACCTGGTTCCGTGCCGCGCCCCATACGTTTAGTCCAAGTTACATTTGCGCCTGGGGGATCAATACCGAGTGGCCCGGCGCCAGCGGACTCCATCCCGGCGGCATCAACGCGCTGTTGGGCGACGGATCGGTTCGCTTCATCAACCAGACGCTCCAATACGGCGCGTGGCTGATGGTCAACGGCGTGGCCGACAACTCGCCGACACCCAATTTCTGATGACTCTTGGAGGATTTGCACTGATGCGCAAGATTGCAGGCATGTTGATGGGATTGGTTCTCTCGCTGGGCCTTGCGGGCCTGGTGGGGTGTGGCGGGGAAGACCCGGCCAAGAAGCCCGGCTTCCACCAGGAGACGCTCTCGGATCCCTCGGCCGTGATGAAGCAGATGAAGCAAACCGGCGATCCCAAGGGCAAGCCGGTGGTGACTGAGTCCGCCAAACCAGCGGCCGAGAAACCCAAGTAGTCGCCCAAGGGCGGGCGGACGTTGGCCGCCGCTGCACGGCCTTATTTGCGACGAGGCAGCCTGCCGTGACCCAGGGTGCATTCTGCCAAGAAAGCCCCGAATGCAACCGCACGCGGCAGGCTGCCTCGCGTCGTTTTCTTTGGCCACGTGCCCCGCGGAGTTGGATCGCGGCCGGTGTCGCGATCTCGATCCTAGGCGGGGTGGTCTGGGCCTGGCGCTACGCCCGGTCCACGCCCGCCGACGCACCGCGCCCGGTCGCTTCGCTCGCCGCCGAGAACACGGCGCAACGCGAGGCGTTCGCCGTGTGCGACCGGCTGTTGGAGGACTTCCCGCACGACGCCGACGCCCTGGCGCTGCGCGGGGCCCTGCTCTCGGCATGGGGCCAGATGGACGAGGCCCTGCGCTCCTGGGAGGCGTGTCTACGCCTCGACCCGGCCCACGCCGCGGCCTGCGATGGCATCGGCAAGACGGCACTGCGCGCCGGCGATTTCGAGAAAGCCGCGTCGATGTACCGGCGCGCCGTCGCCGCCGCGCCGGGTAAGGCCGAGCCGAGTCTCGGGCTGGGTAAAGCCCTGCTCGAAGGCGGGCAGCCGGACCAGGCCGCCAGCGTGCTCGAAAGCCACGTGGCGCGCTGGCCCGACTCGGCCGAAGCCCTTCACCTCTTGGGCGAAGCCTATCTCGCCGTGCGCCGCCCCGGCGATGCCAAGAAGTGCTTCGATCGCGTCGTCCAGGCCAGGGCGGCATCGAGTCGCACCTACTACGGGCTGATGACGGCCTGCCGTCGTCTGGGCGACACCGACTTGGCCCGCCGCTACGAAGACGAGTTCCGCCGGCGCAAGGAGCAGGAACGGACCCTGGCCGTGGCGGACCGCCGCGACCACTGGGACGAGCGATCGGTCGAACGGCGTCTTGCCGATACGTACCTCGCGGCCGCGGGGGTATACCAGTCGCACGGCGACGCAGCCCAGGCCATCGCCTGCTGGCGCCAGGCCGCCGCAGCCGACCGTACGCACCTCGAAAGCCGCCAATTGCTCGCGATGGCGCTTGCCCAAACCGGCGCGCTGGACGAGGCAATCCGCGCGACCGAGGAACTCCAGCGAATCGAGCCGCAAAACCCCCAACACTGGTTGGCGGCCGGCCGGCTTCATGCCCAACGCAAGCGCTGGGACGCGGCCGAGGCGTCGCTCCGCAAAGCGGTCGAGCTGGCGCCGCGCCAAGGCGAGTTGCGCACCTGGTTGGCGGTGGTGTGCTTGCAGTCGGGGCGCAATCCCCGGGAAGCCGCGCGCCTGGCACGCGCCGCCGTCGACGTCGCACCCACGGTCCAGAACTACTGCCTCTTAAGCGAGGCATGTTCCCAGAGCGGCGACCGGGCCGGGGCGATCGAGGCCCTGCGACGGGCGAGGGAATTGGACCCCGGCAACCTGGCCGTCCAAGAGGCTTACCGCCGGCTCCAGGAGGCTTCGACAAGACCATGAACCTCGGCAAGATCCTGCCTTGGGGAGGCGCGGCGATTCTGGCGGCGTGTGTGGCCGCCGCGGCGCTGTGGCTGTGTCCCACGCAAGGCCCTATCGTGCTCTCCGACGTGACCGATCGCAGCGGCGTCGATTTCCACCACACCGACGGCAGCGGCGGCCGGAAGTACATCGTCGAGACCGTCACCGCCGGCCTGGCCACCTTCGATTACGACGGCGACGGGTGGATCGACATCTACTTTCTCAACGGGCGGCCGCTCGAAGGAACCCCGCCGCCCGCGGAGCCCCCCAAGAACCGCCTCTACCGCAATCTCGGCGGTTTTCGTTTCCAGGACGTGACCGACCAGGCGGGCGTGGGCGAGGCGGGCTACGGCCTGGGCGTTGCCGTCGGCGACTACAACAACGACGGCCTGCCCGACTTGTACGTCTCGAACTTCGGCCCCAAGAAGCTCTATCGCAACAACGGCGACGGCACCTTCTCGGACGTGACCGACGCGGCCGGTGTCGCCGACGGCTTCAAAGTCGGCGCGGGGGCCTCGTTTCTCGACATGGACGCCGACGGCGACCTCGATCTCTACGTGGCCAACTACGTCGACTTCTCGTACGAGAAGCACGTGACGCGCGTGTGGGACGGCCTGCCGATCTACCCCGGCCCGGTCGAATTCGCCCCCCTGCGCCACACCCTCTTTCGCAACGAGGGCAACGGCACGTTCACCGATGTGAGCGTCGAGTCGGGCATCGCCCAGCACCCAGGCACCGGCATGGGCATGGTCTGCGCCGACTATGACGACGACGGCGACACCGACGTCTTCGTGCTGAACGACGTGTTCGGCAACTTCTGTTTCCAGAACGACGGGCACGGCCGGTTCGAAGAGGTCGGGCTGCGGTGCGGGTTCAAATTCAACGGCAGCGGCATGGAACTGGGCAGCATGGGCGTCGACGCCGGCGACTACGACAACGACGGCCGAATCGACCTCTTCCAGACCTCCTACCAGGGCGAACTCTGCGTGCTGTTTCGCAATCTCGGCGACGGGACCTTCGAGGACGTGACGACCTCCTCGGGCGCCGGCCAGGGCTCCCGCAATAACGTCAAGTGGGGTTGCGCCCTGGTCGACTTCGACAACGACGGCCACCGCGACCTGTTCGTCGGCATGGGCCACTTGCACGACAACATCGAGGTCTACGACAAGACGAGCACCTACGAAGCCACCTCGGTGCTCTTGCGCAACCGGGGCGACGGCACGTTCGCCGACGTGTCGGCCGAGGCGGGCACCGGCCTGCGCGTGAAAACCGTCGTCCGCGGCGTGGCCTGCGACGACCTCGACAACGACGGCCGCGTCGATGTGGCGATCCTCGCCTCGCGCCGGCCCGCCCTGATCCTCCGCAACGAGACCCGCACGCGCAACCACTGGCTTCAGGTCTCGCTGCGAGGCGCGCGGTCCAACCGCGACGGCGTAGGGGCCCGGGTCCGGGTGGTGGCGGGCGATCTCGAACTGGTCGACGAGGTGCATAGCGGACGCGGCTACCAGAGCCACTTCGGCAGCCGGCTGCACTTCGGGCTCGGCCCCCGCCCGCGCGTCGACCGCGTCGAGGTCCGCTGGCTCGGCGGCGGTACGGACGTGCTGGAAAACCTGCCCGCCGATCGCCACGTGGTGATCGTCGAGGGCTCGGCCTCGCCCGCGCTCCCGTAGTCGTAACCGTC
>JANLFZ010000005.1:0-2301 GCA_024653385.1 Thermoguttaceae bacterium
GTGTCCATGGGATGGGCTTCGGCAGAATCACCATAACGCAAAACCTCGGCACGCTGGGCCCCCAGGGCCTGCGCGGCCAGCAGCATCGCTGCCGCGCCGGCCAGCCCGTGACCCAGGGCCTCGCGCCGCGACACCGGCCTGCCGAACATGCCGGCCGTGGGCGCTGCGCCATGCTCGCGCCGCCACTTGCCTTGGCAATCGTGTTCCCCGGTCATGGTTTCACCCTCCTCATCATTTAACCGCAGATCATGCCCATGAGGTCGCGGGTACCCAACGCGGCGGGGCTGGCCAGTACCTCGCCCGCGGTAAATCCCGCCACTTGGCCCTGCTGCTGGCTGAAGACGCGGATGCGCTCTAGGATCTCGGGCCGCTCGCCAAACTGAGTCCGATAGCAACCGATGGCCGCGAGTTTCTTCTCGAGGGTCTGGCTGATGTCGACCACCAGGCAATTGGCCGGCGCCGGCGAGAGCGACCGCAGGGCCAGGAAGTAGTACAACAACGCCGGCGCCGGGCAGGGGGGCAGCCCCTCGAAGTGTTCTTCCCACCGGCTGAGCTTCGTGTAGAACGTCGCCGCCTCGGTGATCAGCATGGCCTGATAATGGTCGGGCGAGGCCAACGGAGTCTTGCCGCCCAGGCCGATCACCAGGCGCGGCCGGTGGCGACGGAAGACCCGCGCCAGGGCCACGCGGGCCTCGAACGTATCGAAGAGCCGCCGGTTGGGAAGGTCGAGGGTCACGCGCTGGTGGACCCCCAGGGTCTGGGCCGCCTGGCGGGCCTCGGCCAGGCGGGCCTCGGGACTTGGCGAGCCGGGCGTGGGCTCGCCATCGGTCAGATCCACTATGCCCACCCGGTATCCTTGCTCGACCAGCCGCGCCAGGGTGCCCCCGCAGCCGATCTCCACGTCGTCGGGGTGGGCGCCGACCGCGATGCAGTCCAACCGCGACTCGTCCATCAGGGCTTCACCACCGAGACCATGAACGTGGGGTTGAGCGACTCGAAGCGGATGCGTTCGAGTTGGTAGTTGCCCCGCGCGAAGTGGAGCATCCAGACCTTCACCTGCACCGTGTGGCCGTGCAGCACACGATGGGTCTCGGCCAGGTTGTCGATGCTGCCCATCGTGGCCACCAGCCGGCCGCCGGCGCGCAGGCGCTGGTACGCGGCATCGACGAGCCGGCAGATGCCCCGGCCGCTGCCCCCGACGAACACCGCGTCGGGCACGGGCAACCCCTCCCAGGCTTCCGGCGCCCGGCCCAGCACCGGCACCAGATTCGTCACGGCGAACCGCCGGGCGTTCTCGACGATCAACTGGTGGTCCTCGGGGTCCATCTCGATCGCGTAGACGGTGCCCTCGCGCGCGATCTGGGCGGCTTCGATGGCCACCGACCCGCTGCCGGCCCCGATGTCCCACACCACGCTGGCCGGGCCGAGATCCAGTTCGGCCAGCGCGATCGACCGAATCTCGGCCGGCGTCAACAGCCCGCGCTTCGGCCTGGATTGCAGGAACACCTCGTCCGGGTTGCCGAAAAGCCGGCGGCCGATGGCCTCGCTGGGCCGGTCGGGCACGTGCGGCTTGCGCACCAAAATCATCACATTCATCGGCGCAAACTCGTGCGCGAGGATCTCGCTCAGTTCGCCCTGGGTGACGCGCTCGTCGGGCGAACCCAGATTCTCGCACACGTAGGCCGTGAAGTAGTCGATCCCGTGATGCAAGAGGGTCTGCGCCACGGCGGCCGGCGGGCAAGCCTCGGTCGTGAACAAGCCCACCTTCTGCGCGCTGCGGATCTGCTCGACCACGCTCTCGACCCCGTGGCTACCCAGATTCGTCAGCAGGGCCTCTTCCCAGCTTTCCTTCACCCGGGCAAACGCCAATTGCATCGCGCTGACGTGCGGCACCACGACGAAGCGGTCCTTCCCCAACCGGTCGCACAGATACCGCGCCACGCCATAGAAGAGCGGGTCGCCCACCACCAACACGACGATCCGCTTGCCCGGCGACGCCTCGATGCGCCGCACCGCCTCGTCGAGGCTGGGACCCATCACCAGGCGTTCGGCCGCGAGATTGGGCACGTGGGCCAGGGCGTGCTGCTCGCCAATGAGCAGTTCGGCCCGTTCGACAAGCTGGCGCGCGGCGGTCGTCAGGCCATCCAGCCCGTCGTCGCCGATCCCGACAATGTGAATCTTCTCGACGTCAGCCAAACCGGATTCCTTCGAATAGGGGACCTCGTAAGTCGTTCCGACTGGCTTGATTGTAGCGCAAGCAAACCACGCGGGCTAGTCGGGCACCAGGCCAAAACGGGGCGG
>JANLFZ010000005.1:2311-9119 GCA_024653385.1 Thermoguttaceae bacterium
GGCGGCTTCGCGCGGCGGTGCCTGGGGGGTTAGCGGGCGAATCCCATGGCGCCGAGGCGTTGGCGGGTCTCGGGGTCGTCGAGCAGGCGGCGCAAGGCAAGCACCGCGGGACGCTCCCGGCGCGCCTTGGGAACCACGAAATCGTAATGCTCCTCTTCCAGCGGCAAGAAATTCAAACCGGCCTGGCGCGCGACCCACGCAATGGCCACGCCCCAGTCGGCCCGGCCTTGCGCGATGGCGGCGGCCACGGCGTGGTGGCTTTTCGCCTGGACCGGATAGCCCGGCGGCTCGGCCCCGTCGAGAAGCCGGTCGATCAGCATGCGCGTGCCGCTGCCGGCGTTGCGGTTGACCATCACGCATTCGGGGTCGGCCAAAGCCGCGCGGATGGCATCGCGGGGCGATTGGCCCTCGAACCGCGGATCGCCGGCGCGGAACACGATCCCCTGAAGCCGGCGGTAGCCGGGAATCAGTTCCAGCTCGGGCGTGAGGTACGGCGTGTTGTACCGGCCGGTCTTGGGATCCAACAGGTGAATGCCCGCCACGTCGCACTCGCCGCGCAGGGCCGCCTGGAGGCCGCCGCTGGAACCGACCGCCATGAACTTCGTGGCGAACCCTTGGTCCTGCAAGCGACCGAGGAGATAATCGAGGCCCACGCAGTGGCTGCCGATGGCCACCAGGTCCGCCACGCGGAGCCTGTCGCCGAAGATCTGCACGCGCACGGTCGAACCGGCCTCGACGATCTCCTCGTGGCGGCCGATGGTCACGAAACCGTCGGCTCGGCTGAAGGCGGTCACCGACCCCGAGCCCTTGCCCATCGGATACGCGGCCAGACCGCCCTCGCCGGGCAGCAAGCCCACGAGCAGGTACTCGGTCCGCCCGATCTCCGAGTTGACCTTGACGGCAAGCCGGGCCTCGACCGCCGCGCGTTCGGGCCTCGGGCGCCCGCCCAGCGCGAGCACCAACGGGGCCACGAACTCGTGAAAGGTGAAGATGGCCGAGGTGGGAAAACCCGGCAGCACCACCACCGCCTTGCCGTGGTGTCCGGCCAGGCAGATCGGCTTGCCCGGTTTCAAGGCCACGCCGTGCGCGATGATGCCGGGATTCGACAGCTCGCGGACCACGCGGTACGAGATGTCGCCGGCCCCCTTGCTGGTCCCGCCCGACAAGAGCACCAGGTCGCACTCGTCGAGCGCCTGGCGGAGTTGGGAGCGAAGCTCCTGGGCGTTGTCGCGCACGATGCCCCGCCGAACGGGCACGCCCCCCAGCTCGCGCACCGCGTCGGCCAACACCTGGGCATTCGAGTCGTAGACCGCCGCGGGCCGCATGGGTTGGCCGGGCGGAATCAGTTCATCGCCGGTCGAGAGGATCGCGACGCGCGGGCGGCGCCAGACGGCGACGCGGGCCGCCCCGATCGCCGCCAGCACGCCCGTCTCGCGGCTGCCAAGGACCTCGCCGCGGCGAAGCACCGTCTCGCCCGCGCCAATGTCCGTGCCCGCGAACGAGACGCCGAACCCGGGCGTGACCGCGCGCCGAACCACCAGGCCGCCGTCTTCCACCTCGGTGTCTTCGACCATGACGACGGCGTCGGCCCCGCGGGGGAGCATCCCCCCGGTGGCGATCTCGATCGCGGTGCCCGGCGTCACCCGGCCCTTGGGCACGACGCCGGTAGCCAGCACCTCGTCCAAAAGCGCCAGCCGGCGAGGCTCGTGTTCCGAGGCCCCGTAGGTGTCCTGGGCCCGAACCGCATAGCCATCGTAGTTCGAGCGATCGAACGAGGGCACGTCGCCGGGCGCCAGCACATCGGCGGCCAGCACGCGGCCCAGCGCCTCCTCGAGCGGCACCTCTTCGGCGGCCAGCGGCTCAAACGCGATTGCGCGGCGGAACCGCCTCTCGGCCTCGTCGCGGTCAATGACTTCGAGAAACTGGTCTTGAGACATGTCACGCCACGGGATGATCGTACAGGAACACCTCCACCTCGGCGCCCGGGGGCAAGCCTTCGAGGTCGGGCGGGACGAGCACGAAGCCGTCGGCGCGCGTGGTGGACGACAAGAGCGACGCCCCGGCCACGGCCAGCGGCTCGACCTGGCCTTCGACAAGTTGCACGCGCAGATAGTCGAGCCTTCCGACCATCGAGACGACCTTGCGCCGCAGGGGGGCGCGGACGCGGCGATAAGGCCAGTCGGCCGATCCGCCCCCAAGCCGCCGGATCGCCCGACCCGCGAAAAAGTCGTACGCGCACAGACACGAGACGGGATTGCCCGGCAGCAGAAACACCAGCCGGCCATCGAGCATGCCCAGGCCGGTCGGGCTGCTGGGCCGCATGGCGATTCCGTGGACGGCCAGCTCGCCGTGCCGGCGCACGAGGGCGGGCGCGTGGTCCTCCTGGCCCACGCTCGATCCGCCCGAGACGACCACCACGTCGCATTCCGACCGGAGGGCTTGGAGGATCGCCTCGGGCTGGTCGGGGACGATGCCGGGGTGCAGGGGAATCCCGCCGTCGCGGGCGACCAGGGCGGCGAGCATGGGCCCGTTGGAATCGACGATCCGAAAGCCTTCGGGCCGCGACCCGGCCGGCAGCAGCTCATCGCCGGTGACCACGATGCGGACGCGCGGGCGCCGCACCACGGCGACCTGGCTCAGGCCGATCGACGCCAAGAGGCCCACATCCTGAGGGCGCAACCAGCGGCCCGCCTCGAGCACCCGCGCGCCGGCGGCGATGTCCTCGCCGACGCGGCCGACGTGCTTTCCCGGCGGGACCTCGCCCAGGGCGAATACCCGATCGGAGGCGATCTCGACGCGTTCGACGGGAAGGACGGCGTCGGCGCCCGCCGGAAGGGGCGCGCCGGTCATGATGCGCACCGCCTGCCCGGGCCCGAGCCGCCCCGCGAACGGACGACCCGGAAGCGATTGGCCGATCACCTCCAGCGCCAGCCGGTTGTAGCTGGTGGCCCCCAGCGTGTCGGCCGCGCGCAGGGCGAAGCCGTCCATCATCGCGCGCTCGAACGGCGGCACGTCCACCGGGCTGGTCACGTCGCGCGCCAGCACGCGGCCCGCCGCCGAAGCCACGGGCACCCATTCCTCGGGACAGCGGGCCGTGTGCTGGTCAAGCCATGCGAGCGCCTCGGCCACGGTGCTGCGCCGGGCGAAGCCGCGCATGCGCACGTCGTCCTTGGAAGACTCTGGTTCCCTCATGCCCGCATTCTATCAAACGGAAAACCCCTTGAGGATTCAGGCCGCAACGCACCGCGCCGTCGTTCACGCCCGAAGGGGACGGTCTCATGCTCGCGGGCTTCGCCGCGAGAATGGGGATGGGCCCGGCGTCAGCGGTTGCCTCGTGGCGCTTCCGTGGTGCGGATCGCCGTGGTAGATTGGCGGCTGGCAATCGACCCGGACATTTCGTTTGGGCTGCGTTTGGAGGAGTTGCGATGAAACGGCGCGTCTTTCTCGGTGGGATGGCCGGAGCGGCCGGCACTGTGGCCCTGGGACACGGCAACGCGCTTGCTGCCGAACCGGCCCAAGCCCCGGCAGTCGAACAGGTTGCCGGCTTGCCGCGCCGCCTGTTGGGCCGTACCGGGCGCAAGGTCTCGGTCGTCGGTTTCCCGGGCCTGGCGCTGGTTCACTACGACCAGAAGACCTGTACCCAAGGCCTGCGCTCCGCCCTGGAACGCGGCGTGAACTACTTCGACGTGGCCCCCGCCTACGGCAACGGCCAGTGCGAGACGAAGATGGGCATCGGTCTGGAGGGCGTGGACCGCGATTCCTATTTTCTCGCCTGCAAGACCAAACGCCGCGATCGGGAAGGCGCCCGAAAGGAGCTGGAAAACTCGCTCCGCCTGCTGAAGACCGACCACTTCGACCTCTATCAACTCCACCACCTGCGGTTTCCCGACGAGGTCAAACAGGCCCTGGGGCCCGGCGGGGCCCTCGAAGCGATCCTCAAGGCCCGCGACGAAGGCAAGGTGAAGTACCTCGGTTTCTCGGCCCACACGACCAAAGGGGCCCTGGAGGCCATGCGTGGCTTCCGCTTCGACACCGTGATGTTTCCGATCAACTTCGTCGAGCTTCTCAAGCGGGGTTTCGGGCAGGCCGTGCTCGAGCTGGCCCGGCAGCAAGGGGCGGCGGTGCTGGCCATCAAGACGATGAGCCGCGGCCTGTGGCCCCAGGATGTCCAGCGCACGCGCCAGTGGTGGTATCGCTCGGTGGAAGAGCCGGACGAGGTGGACCTGGCGTGGCGCTATACGCTGTCGCAGCCGGGCGTGGTGGTCGGCTTCCCTCCCGCGTTCCTCGACCTGCTGGACAAGGCCATCGCGGCGGGCAGACAGTACCGGCCCATCACCGAGGCCGAAGTCGCCCGGCTCCGCGAAATCGCCCAAACGTGCCTGTCGGTCTTCGAAAAAGAAGAAGCCCAGGTGGCCTTCGGCCCGTGCGGCCATCCGGTCTTTCCAGACAGCCCGCACGAGTGTGGGCCCACGGACTGGGCTTGACGACGACTGGGCGGTCTCGGCCCGCGGGGCGGCCGGCTAGGGCCTGTAAAACAATAAGTTGGGCAAACATGAGAGAGCAAGGAAGCGCAAGCTCCCTTGCTCTCGTATTGGCGCGATGGTAACCGTTCAAAGGTTGGGGACTGGCCCCGTGAACGGTTACGCGTCGTAAGACAATAAGTTACCGCATTGGGCGATCGAAGCGCGGGCGGCTCGCCCGCTATTTTGGCGGCGGGCGAGACGCCCGCGCTGCAGGAAATCGGTAGTTCATTCTCTTACGCCGCCTTACGATCTCCGCAGAGTCACGTGTTGGCGACGCTATTGTTTATGGAACCCAAGGGCGCTTCGCTTCCTTGGGTTCCATAAGATTGCCCAACTTATTGTTTTACAGCCCCTAACCCCTCCGGGCCGCGATTCCGGCAAGATCAGTCCTTGGGCTTGGCGGCGCGCAAGCGCGCGCGGATGGCCTCCAGCCGCCGGCGCAGTTCCTGCTCGAAGCCCCGATCGGTGGGGCGATAGTATTCCCGCTCGACGCCGAGGTAGTCCTGGGCGGCAATCCCTTCCGGCTGATCGTGGGCATACTGGTAGCCCTCGCCGTGGCCCAGGCGCTTCGCGCCGCCGTAATGGGCGTCGCGCAGGTGCACCGGCACCGGCAACAGCCGGCCCTCGCGCACGTCCTTGAG
Source organism: Thermoguttaceae bacterium (assembly GCA_024653385.1). Classification (GTDB taxonomy): domain Bacteria; phylum Planctomycetota; class Planctomycetia; order Pirellulales; family Thermoguttaceae; genus JANLFZ01. Next base: position 7,476 of record JANLFZ010000005.1, read on the forward strand.
GGCTTCGCCGATTCCCACGGTCGCCGCGTTGGACTTCGGGGCGCAAGCCAAGTACGTGACCGCCTGGGCGAGGTTCAATTGGCACTCGGGCAAGCCCACGATCTCGCAAGCCTGAGCGGTCGCCACGGCCAAAGGCAACGCGGCGGGATCGGCATTGCCCACGTCTTCGCTGGCCAGGATGACCAGGCGCCGGGCGAGGAACCGCACGTCCTCGCCGCCTTCGAGCATCCGCGCGAGCCAGTACAGGGCCGCGTCGGGATCGCTGCCGCGAATGCTCTTGATCAGCGCGCTCGCCGAGTCGTAGTGCGCGTCGCCCTGCCGGTCGTACTGGATCGCCTTGCGTTGGACCGATTCCTCGGCGAGTCGGCGGGTGAACTCGACTGGCGACGCGTCGGTCGACAGCACGCCGATCTCCAAGGCCGACAGCGCCCGGCGCGCGTCCCCGTCGCTGGTTTCGACGAGAAACTCCAGGGCCTCGGGGTCCATGCGGATGTCGCGCTTTCCCAGCCCGCGCTCCGGGTCGGCCATCGCCCGAAGCACCAACTCGCGGATCTCATCGTTCGACAGCGGCTGGAACTGAAAGACGCGGCTTCGGCTGACCAGGGCGCTGTTGATCGTGAAGAAGGGGTTCTCGGTGGTGGCGCCGACCAAAACGACGATTCCCTCTTCGACCTCGGGCAAGAGCACGTCTTGCTGGGCCTTGTTGAAGCGGTGGATCTCGTCGATGAACAAGAGCGTCTTGCGGCCGGTGGTGGAAAGCTGCTGCCGGGCCTCGTGGAGCACCTCGCGCAGCTCCTTCACGCCGCTGGTCACGGCGCTGAGCTGGCGGAAGGTGCTTCGCGTTTCCGAGGCCAGCAGCCGGGCCAGGGTGGTCTTGCCCGTCCCCGGGGGGCCGTAGAAGATCACCGACCCGAGACGGTCGGCCTTCAAGAGACGTCGCAGCAGCTTCCCCTCGCCGAGGAAATGCCGCTGCCCGACGAACTCGTCGAGGGTACGGGGTCTCATGCGGGCGGCCAAGGGCTGGGCCCGGCGTCGATTGGCTTCTTCGGCGGCGTCGAACAGCGACATGGGGTCAGGGCTCCAGCGGCCCGCCGCGCGGCAGCATGTTTTCAAGCGGGCAACCCTCGCACCGCGGCGACTTGCCGCAGTGCTCCTTGCCCACCCGCACCAAGAGGGCGTGATACTCGTTGTAGAGCGCCACGTCGGCGGGCAAACCGCTCTCGAAGTGCTCCTGAAGATCGTCGTAGGTCGCGTCGAAGGCAACCCAACCGTGGCGCGCGAAGACCCGGTACGTGTAGGTGTCGACCACGAACGTCGGCAGATTGCCGGCGTAGAGGAGGATCGAATCGGCGGTTTCCGGGCCGACCCCATGGACCGAAAGCAACTGCTCGCGAAGCGCCGCAAGCGGCGTCCGGAACATCGCCTCGAGCGAGCCGCCGTAGCGCTCGACGACCAGCTTCAAGAGATTCCGCAACCGTCGGGCCTTGACCCGGTAATACCCCGCCGGCCGGATCAACTCCTCCAGTTCCTCGGCCGGCACGGCGTACAAGGCCCGAGGGTCCAATAGGTCGGCCTGCCGCAAGTTGTCGATGGCCTTGCGCACGTTCTGCCACGCGGTGTTCTGCACGAGCACCGCGCCGACGA
>JANLFZ010000005.1:9129-33840 GCA_024653385.1 Thermoguttaceae bacterium
TTCCTGAAGGGTTTGGTTCATCCGGCTGGGTATTGCGAGCGCACGGGAGGATTGCGGACTCATTCTACCGGACCCTCGCGAGAGGCCGCAACGGGCCGAGCAACACGGCGCAAACCACGGCGCTTTCCTAGGGGTAGGGGCCCGACGCGCCGTACCACCGGTCCAGCACGGCCCACCAATGCTCCGCATTGCGCGCGGCGGCAAAGGCGTCGCGGACCTCGATTGGCCGGGGATGGACTCGAGCGTACTTGATGCCATACTTGCACATCACAAACCCCGCACGCTTCGGACCGTAAAGGCTTTCGGCCAGGCGGTAGTGTGCAACCAGCGCCTCGCGCTGCTGGGCCACCGACGGGGGCGTCGGGACGGAGGTGCCCGACAGCAGGGCCCGCAATTCGCCGAAGATCCACGGATTGCCGATCGCGCCCCGGGCGATGGTCAGGCCGTCGACGCCGGTTTGGTCGAGCATCGCCAGGCAGTCCTGCGCGGTAAACAGGTCGCCGCTGCCAAAGACGATGCGGCGCCCAAGTCGCTGTTTCACCTCGCGGAGGAAGTCCCATGAACTTCGCCCGTCGTAACGCTGCCGGACCGTGCGCCCGTGGACGGTGACAGCGGCCGCGCCGCGCGCGAACACGCCTTCGAGGATCGCGTCGAAGGCGTCTCGGCTCTCGGACGAATCGTCCATTCCGCGGCGCAACTTGACGGTGACGGGAACATGCGGCGGCACGGCGTCGCGGACCCGGCTGACGATTTCCACGGCCTCGCGGGGTTGGCCCAGCAGATATCCGCCGCGGCACTTGCCCACCACTTTCTTGACCGGACAGCCGAAGTTGAGGTCCTCGCGCACCAGATCGGCGCGCAGCCCGCTTTTCGCCAGCGGCTGGCCCAGCGGATCCAGGGCGATCACGTCGAAGCCGGCTTCGACAAGCCGCCGGGCAGCCGGTCCGAGTTGTTCCCCGGTGCTGCCCATCAGTTGTGCGCCGGCCGGGTGGTCGTCGTCGGTGACGCGGAGATACCGGCGTGCCTTGCGCCCTTTCGAGACGTCGACCACGAACCGGTCGAGAAGCGCTTCGCCGATCGTGTACCCGGCCCCCATGCGCCGCGCGACGACCCGGGTGGGCCAGTCGCTGTACCCGCTCATCGCCGCCAACGCGATGGGGAAGTCGATCAGCACGGGACCAAGGCGAACTGGCGCAATCCGTGGGGCGTTAGACATGGAATCACGAGGCAGTCCGAGGAGGTGTCCGAATGAGGCATTGTATCGTCCGCGGCATGTGTTTTGCCTTGCTGGTTCGGGGTCGTTGATCTAAAATAGCAGGTCTTCCCGCCTTGCGCATCCTTAAGGTAAAGTCCATGGAGATTGCTCGCTCCCTTTTGGCCGCCTTGATCCTTGTGGCAACCCTGATGAGTGTTGGCGGCTGCACCCCGGCCATTGGCGATAATGGCGAGGCCCAACCCGGAGTCACCACACCCTCGGAAATCGACTTCGATCCGCCCGACGAGGGAGAGGCCGTGGTGGAGGATGCGAACGGCGGGTGACCGCCCGTATCGGTTGGCACCGGGAAGATACCGCCCACAGGGGGAGTGGGGGATGACGTGCCCGACAGGGTCCACTACCGTGGGTCGGCAGATGGGCCCGCACGATCGAGCTTATCCAACAGGTCACCCCCCCGCGACAGGGGCCAAGAGGAGCAATTCGTCGCCATCGCAAAGTGGGTGGGCCTGATGGGCGCGAAGGGTGCCCAGATGCACCCCCGAAACGGCAACCAGACAGCTCTGCGGAAGTTCGATGCCTTTGCCTGCAAGAAGCGTTTGGAGGTCCTCCAAGGCATCCTCGAGGGTGGCTTCGTCTGGCAGTTCGAGGCGCGCGGGCACGGCTTGCGTGCGGTCGTAGTTGCGTCCGGCGAATACCACGCGAATGTGCATTGAGGAAGGACTCCGAAAGCTGGGCTTCGTGTGTCGATCATTGGCGCGGCTTGCGCGCGCCGCAACAGCGACAATCGGGGTCGCGCCGCAACTCGATCTGTGACCAGCGGCCCTGAAAGCCGTCGATCAACAGGAGACGGCCGAAGTTCGGGGTGCCGCTGCCGGCGAGGATCTTGATCGCCTCGAGGGCCGCCAACGATCCCACTGCCATGGAGATGGCTCCGACCACGGGGAACATCTCTTCGAACTCCGGAACGACGGGGTACAAGCATTGGAGGCACGCCGTGCGCCCGGGATCGACCACGATCAGCGTGCCGGTCATGCCCCATTGGGCCGCGTCGATCAAGGGCACGCCCGCCTCCACGGCCGCCCGATTCAGGCGAAGCCGTTCCGCGAACGTCGGGGCACACGAGAGGACCACCTGGACGCGGCGCGCCAGGGCAAGGGCCTCGTCGTCGTCGGGCTCGTGGTCGATCGCCTCGATCTCGACAAAGCGGTTCATCGCCCGAAGTGTCTCGGAAAAACAAACGACGCGCGGTTTGCCCAGCCCTTCCTCGGAGCCAAGCACCTGGCGGTTCAGGTCGGGCGAGTCCAGGTTCCCGCCATGTGCGAACACCAGGCGACCAATGCCCGCCATCACCAGGGCCAAGGCCGCCGGCCCGCCCATGCCGCCCGCGCGACTGACCAACGCCGCGGCGTGCTTGAGACGGGTTTGCCCTTGGGCACTCAGCGCTCCGGGTCCGATCTGCCGGGCATAGCGGGCCAGTTCGTCGCCGGAAAGGTCGGAAAGCAACATGGGGGGTCGGTGTGTCTTGCCAAGGTGTTTGCGGCACGTGACGCGGCGATTTCGTATTGTGGCCGATGGACCGACGTTTTTCCACTGACCCCCCTTCCGGCTGGGTTGGCTCCTCGAATCCACCGACACCGGGGTTATAATAGCGTAAGCCACCTCGGCGGGCCGAGGAGCTGATGCTACAATCCCGCGTGTCGGATTCCTTGGGCGAGTTTGACCGATGGCCACTGACACGGCTGCCGACACCCCGATGCTGACGATCCCGCCGGAACTCTATCCGAACGTGGATCATCTGGTCACCGAGGATGACACCCCCGTGGATAACGTCTTTGCCGAGAAGCAGCAGCGTCTGTTGACCGAGGCGCTGCACAGCTCTTGGGGCGGTCCCGGCCCGGGGCGGCCCTTTGTCGCGATGTCGAACGTGGGGCTGTTCTACAACGTGTGCCAGCCCCCTTATGTGCCGGACACGCTGGTGAGCCTCGATGTCGCCTTGCCGGCCAACATCCGGCTGAAGGCGCATCGGTCGTACTTCGTCTGGCTTTACGGCAAACCTCCGGACCTCGTTATCGAGGTGGTTTCCAACCGCGACGGCGGCGAGGCCACGGAAAAACTCGCCGGGTACGCCCGACTCGGAATCCGCTACTACACCATCTTCGACCCCGATGGGCTGCTCGGCAACGAGCCCGTGCGGGCATACCGGCTCGTTGGCATGAACTTCCAGCGGTTGGATGAACCCGTGCGATTCCCCGACGTGGGCCTCGGGCTGTGCGTTTGGCACGGTTGGTATGAGGACATGGAGGCGAACTGGCTCCGGTGGACCGATGCCGAAGGCCGACTGATCCCCACCGGACGCGAGCGGGCCGAAGCAGAACACCAGCGAGCCGAGGCCGAACGCCAACGGGCCGAAGCCGAACGCCAACGGGCCGACTCAGAACACGAGCGGGCCGAGGCCGAACGCCAGCGAGCCGATCGGTTGGCGCAGCAACTGCGCCGGCTTGGCGTCGATCCGGAAGCCGGCGCCCGGTGATGGGGCGTTGGTCGGGAGGTCCGTCGAGAAACGGCTTCGACCGTTCCTCGGCGGAGCCGTCGACCAACACGCTGAGGCTCGTGTCCAGCCGCTCACCACGGTGGCAGGCAGAGCGTTCCTCCTTCCAGGTGCACCACGCTGCCGTTGACGAAGCCCGCTTCGTCGGTGAAGAGAAAGCCGACCACGTGCGCCACATCGATCGGCTTGCCCATGCGCTGCACCGGGATCTTCTTGGCCACTTGGGCGTAGAGCACGTCCTTGGGCGTGTCCCAACCCGCACACGAGGCGGCCAGCATCGGGGTGTCGATCGTGCCCGGACTGACCGCCACGAACCGGATGCCCTTGGGGCTGTGGTCGGTCGTGAGGCTCCGCATGAGCGCCACCACGGCGGCCTTCGAGGCGCAATAGACCCCATGGGCCGGAAAGCCGATCTCCGCTGCCACCGAGGTCGTGAAGCAGATCACTCCTTTGCCCTGGCGTTCCATCACCGGGATCGCGTGCTTGGCGACCAGGACCGGCCCGAGCAGGTTCACGTTGATCAGGGCATAGAAGTCATCGAGCGTGATGTCGGTGATCTTCTGGTTGCGCAGTACGCCGGCGTTGGCGTGGACGCAATCGAGCCGGCCGAACTGCTTGACGGCCAGCTCGACGGCTGCGGCCACATCGGACTCGCGGCTGGTATCGCCGTAGTGGAACAGACACACGTGTCCCTCGTCGGTCAGCCGCTTGGCAAGCGCCGTGCCGGCTTCCTGCTGGATCGACATGGCAATGACTTTCGCGCCGTGGCGGGCGAACAACTCGGAGCAGGCCTCGCCGATGCCCGAGGTCCCGCCCGTGATCAAAATGACTTTGTCTTGGAGGTGCATGGGTTGCTCGCAATCTTGGGGACAGTGGGGGGTGGGGACCGGTCTATGCCGTGACGCCTGGATGGGAATTCCTACCCTTGGTATCCCGATCGCTGCCGGCGACGCGCGCCGGACTGGCGGAATTCGATCGCGTGGTCGATCAGGCCGAAGATGTCGTACTTCGGCTTGTAGCCGAGCACATAACGCGCCTTGGTCGTGTCGATGGCGAAGTCCTGGCCCACGGGGTCGACCAGGTCGAGGGTGTCGATTCCCAGTCGCCGGGCCGTGTAGGCGGCCGCCTCCACATAGTCGAACGGGTCGGTCATCGCGATCATGAAGGTCTGGCCTTCGATCCCTTCACACCGAAGCGCCAATAAGAACGCCTGGACACAGTCTTCGACGGCCACGATGTGGCGGCGCATGGGCCGGCCGTCCGGATGACGCAGGGCCACCGCCGCATCCCGCCCGGCAGAGTACAACGCCCGCTGTTGGTCGTTCATCAACTCTTTCCACACCGGAACGCCGAAGCACTCGCCGGCAACGGTCAGATGGTTGAGGATATCGTCCTCCGCGTGGATCCACGAGATCCGCAGGCACACCGTCGGCACCCCGGCCTGGTGGTAGTACTGCTGGAACATCGCTTCCTCGAGGACCTTCGAGAGCGGGTAGTAGCCTGGGTACGCAGCCAGCGGCATGTCTTCGCGCAGCGGGACCGGCTGGGGATGGTAGTAGATGCCGTGGACCGCGTCGCCGCTGGCCAGGATTACCCGCGTCGGCCGCCGGGTGCGCATCGCGGCATCGAGCAGGTTGAAGGTGCCCTGAACGCTGACTCGGATCAGCGCCTCGCGGTCTTCCTTGCACGTGGCCAGGTGGATGACCGCGTCGCTCTGGGCGACAAGGGCCTCCATCAGGGCCCCGTCCGCCACGTCGCCGCGGACCTCCTCAACGCCCGGCACACCCACCGCATAGCGGTGACACAGGCCGAGCACCTGGTAACCTTCACGGACGAGGGCCTCGCACAACGGGGCGCCGAGCTTACCGCTGGCCCCGGTGACCAACACGCGCCGGATGGACGTCGCCATGGCAGCCTTTCCTCGGGGTTCGCTTTGACCAGGCGAATTATCGGTCCAGCCCATCACCGCCGCAAGAGGCTGAGGGCACCGGCCGGCAACCACGACCCACTTCCGTCGCAAGACCCTGCGAACGGTCACTCGATCTCGAACAGCGTGCGCTGGCGGGTGCGGGGCGATGGCCTTCGGGCCAGCCGCTCCTCGTGCCACGCCACGAGGCGCTGCTCGATATCGCAAAGAAACGGCGAGGGGTTGGTAGGGCGCACGCTCCCGTGACGCAGCCGCCGCTTCGCGTGGGTCAACACCAGGCGCCGCCGGGCGCGGGTCATCCCCACGAAGAACAGCCGTCGCTCCTCGGCAAGCGCCGCCTCGTCGGGATTGCCCCAGTGAAGCGGCAACAGCCCGTCCTCGCAGCCCACGAGGAACACGACGGGAAACTCGAGTCCCTTGGCCGCGTGGAGCGTCAACAGCGAGACGCGATCCGCCCGCGCGTCCCACAGATCGATTTCGGTGCCCAAGGCCAATTCCGAAAAGAACCGCGCAAGGTCGGCGCCGCACCCGGACGCGGCCGCGCGCAGGGCGGCCAGCAACGATTCGGCCAGGGGACCGTTGGCCCCGGCCTCGGCCGCCGCTCGCTCCAGGCGTTCCAGCACCGGCGTGTCGGCGCCCGGGCCCTGGCCGATCTCGCGCATCCGGCCGATGAGCGAGCGCACGGCCGGATGCTCGGTCAACGGCTCGTGAGACCGACACTGGTAGGGCATGCCCGAGCGTTCGAAGGCCTCGACCAGAGGATCGGCCTGGGCGTCGGTGCGGTACAGCACGGCGATGTCGGCAAACGAGAGCCCCTCGGCCTCGTGGCCCGTGGCCCGGTCGCTGTCGAGCGAGAAGAACGTGGAACCGCCGACCAGGCGCTCGATCGCATGGACGACGAACTCCGCCTCGGCCCGCTCGGTGGCGCAGGCATGGATTTCGACGTGTTCCTGGCCGAGGCCGCCGGCTTCCAGCCGTCGTCCGGCAACGAGACTTGCCGGCGCGATCAGTTGCAGCGCCGCGTCGATGATCGTCTGCGTGGAGCGGTAGTTGCGCGTCAAGTGGAAGGCGCGCGCGCCGGGGAAGTCCTCGGAAAAACGCTGGAAGCACCCCACGTCGGCGCCGCGAAATCCATAGATCGCCTGGTCCGGATCGCCGATCGCGGCGATGTTGCCGTCCGCCGGCACAAGCAACCGGAGCAAGGCGTACTGGGCCGCGTCGAGGTCCTGGAATTCGTCGACCGAGATCCAACGAAACCGCCGTTGGAGTTGCTCGCGCACGTCGGGATGCTCTTGGAGCAAACGCAGCGGCACGAGGACCAGGTCGTCGAAGTCGATCCAGCCCCGCGCCCGCATCTGGCGCTCGTACAGGGCAAAGACCTCCTCGCCCCGGTCCGCCAAGGCACGGCCTGCCGCGCCGCGTTTGTGTCGCGCGATCCGGACGAGCCACGACCGAGCGGTGTGCTCGCTGGTTGCCAGCGATTCGGCGAGCATGGCCGCGCGGTCGGCATCACTGGCCACCTGGAAGGACTCCGGCATGCCGAGACGCCCCCCGAACTCGCGCAGCAACCGCAAGCCCAAGGCGTGGAAGGTCATCACGGGCACCTGGCTTGCTCGGCCGGGCAGCAGGCGCTGTAGCCGCTCGGCCATCTCCGCGGCCGCCCGGCGGCTGAAGGTCAGTGCCAGGCACGCTTCGGGCGCCGCGCCGCGTTCCGCCACGAGGTGGGCCAACCGGTGCGTCAGCGTTCGGGTCTTGCCGGTGCCCGGGCCGGCAACGATGAGCACCGGCCCATCGACCGCCTCGGCCGCCGCGCGCTGATCTGGATCGAGCTGATCGAGGATCGCGCTGGCGGCCAGACGGAAAAAGGCGGAAGCCGGCTCTTCCGCCGCCGAAGCCGCTGGGCACGCCGGACGAGACTTGTCGGGCGCCGGCTGGCGTGGTGCCTCGTGCGCCTCGGCCGGTTCGACCCGGCGCGTCGGCTCCGTCTCGTCGTCCTCCGGCATCGCGAACAATAGCGACACGGCACTTCCGCGGCGCAGTTCTTCGTCGGTAAACAACCGGATCACGCCGTACTGTCCGTCGTATCCGGCCTGGCGAATCACGCGACCGCCGCGCATTCGCGCGATCGCCTCGGCCAACAGCGGCGAGCCGGCCCGGCGGATATCGTCCACCGGAACGCTTTCGAGGATCGACAGCTCGGGGCCGAGCCGCGCCAGCAACGCGTCGAATGCCCGGCGCACCGTGTGCGTCTGGGGACCAACCCCGAGCACCTCGGCAAGCACTTCGTCCAGAGGAATGAGGCTTCGAAAGGGCGCGGCGCGCGGCGGTCGCGGGTCAGGCGGCGCGGGCCGGTCGGCCAGCTCGACCACGCGATGCATGACGCCCCGCGTGACCGGCTTGCCGCACGCAGGGCAGTTGTCCCCGTGCTGGCGGCTCTCTTCGGGAGTGAGACGAACGCCGCACTTGCGATGCCCGTCGAGATGGTATTTCCCCTCCTCGGGAAAGAACTCGACCGTGCCTTGGTAGCCCTCGCCGGTTCGCAGGGCGTGCCGCACTGCGAAGTAGCTCAATTCGGTGTCGAACACGCACGCTTCTCGCCCCAGTTTGGAAGGCGAATGCGCGTCGGAGTTGGAAACCAACGCGTAGCGGTCCAGACGCGAAAGACGCCAGTTCATTTCGGGGTCGGACGACAGGCCCGTCTCCAAGGCGAACACCTCGCCGCTGAGATCGCCGTAGCAATGCTCGATCGAGTCGAATCCCGAGTTCGACCCCAAGACGGCAAACCAGGGCGTCCAGATGTGCGCAGGCACCAGGTAGCACCCCTCCCCGGCCTCCAAGGTGATCTCCAAGAGGTCGCGCGAATCCAGGCCGAGAATCGGACGGCCGTCGGAGGCCAAATTGCCGATCCGCGCGAGGGCCTGGGTCAGACGCCGGGCTTGGTCCAGCCCGGGGACGTACACGAGGTGATGGACCTTGCGCGTGCGCCCGTCCTTCTTGTAGATCGTCGAGATCTCGACCTGAAGCATGAAGCGGACCTCGCCGCAGGCCGCGTCGGACGGCCCGCCGAGGCTTTCGCGCATCGTCCGAACCAGCTCAGGACGCAACCGAAACAACCCCGGCTCCGCCGGCACCAGGCGCTCTTCGATCTCGGCAAACCAGCCCGGATGGGTAAAATCTCCCGTGCCGACGACCGCGATGCCCTTTCTGGCAGCCCAGACGGCCAGATGCTCCAGGTCGCATTCCCGGCTGGTGGCCCGGGAGAACTTCGAGTGGATGTGCAGGTCCGCGTAGAACACGCCGCGCCTCGATTCGGCCCGGAGATTGCCACGAGGTTTGCCCGGTGCCGAATCGTAGCCCGATTCGCGCCGCACGCCAAGGGGGCGGCCGGCTTCCGCGCGACGCGCGGGCCCGAGCCGCGAATGAACGTAACTGTTCATGGGGACGGTCCCGGTTTTCGCGGCGAAGGATCGCGAAAATGGGAATGTCCCCTTCAAGCCCGAGGGGGACAGTCCCCGTGAACGGTTACGATCTCCACAGAGTCACGTCTTGGCGACGCGATTGTTTATGGAACCCAAGGGCGCTTCGCTTCCTTGGGTTCCATAAGATTGCCCAACTTATAGTTTTGCAGGCCCTTACGGGCAATCCGCGTCTTCGGCGCCGAGGTCGTCGCCTAGCGCTGCCTCGTGGAGCTTTGCCGCCAGGTCGTCGAAATCGGGGAGCAGCTCCCTCGCGGGACGTTGGTCCTCCTCGGTGCGGGGCGGAAAGCGGCGCATCGCCGCGGTTCGCGCGTGAACCGTCGGGTGCGAATCCCAGAACGAAGGTCGTTCCTCCTCTCGAAGCCGGCGTTCGAGATACTCCTGCCCAACGCGGCTGAACTCTTGCCAGCGCTCGGCAAAACGATGGAACACGGACTGCGGCGAAGAGCCGGCGTCGGGGCGTCCGTCGCCGTCGAAGGAAAGCACGGCCTGGGCGAACTCATGCACGGCCAACCAGTCCTTCAGCAAGGTGCGTGCCGCCAGTTCCCCACCGTACGCGGCAGCGCTGAGCGAGTCGGCACGCAGCTCCTGGTGCCGCCACATCGGCCCCAACAAAAACGCCAACACCGCTGCCGATCCCCAGGCATACCACGCCAGAGGATCGAGCCACCGCCACCACCGTTGGCGGGCTTCGGGTGCCTGGCGCCGCAGCATCTCGAGGACCCGAACCATGAAGACTTCCAATCGCGTGTCTCCGCGCCCGATGTGGGCCAGCTCGTGCCCGAGGATCACCTTCAACTCGCCCACGTTGAACACCGTCAGGATCGGCAATCCCAGGACGACGACCAGCCGCCGCTGGGTGCGGACGCCAAACTCGCGGAACTCCGCGGCGCAACATGCCGGCCGGTGGTTGATCCGAATTTCGTCGGGTTTGGGCGCCCCCACGCGGCAACTCGCCTCGGCAACTGCCTCGTGCAACTCGCGATGCACAAAACGATCGAGCCCGATCCCGCGGAGGAACGCCGAATCGGGTTCATGACGCGGCGTCACCAGACCCCGGGTCACATCCCAGAGGTATCGGCCGGTCCGAATCAGAAAGACCCCCACGACGATCAACCCCACCCCTCGCGTGATGCCGACCACGCCGAGGTCCCAATCGAACATTGCCAAGTCGATGGCCAGAAAAAGCAATTCGTAAAACGCCGCGACGGCCACGGTGACATGCGCCACGATACCGCCCAAGAGGCAAAGGCCGTACAGATCGATCCAGCCGATGGCCCCGGGGCTTCTGGGGTTGCGCCGCGACACCTCGCGCAAACGCAGGCAGCGGTCGATCCAGCGGCAAGAGGTGGCTCGCGCCACGTGCGAGACTCCCCAGGGACAAGGCGATATCGTCATACCGCCGGACAGCGGGCTGACCCGCTCTTGGGCCGTGTCGGCGGCTTGGGCGCGACGTACGCTGCAACTGGCAGGCCAATTTCGATGGCCAACCCGAACCACATCGCCCCCGCCGAAACTCGCTGCCCAAACGCGACCTGCGCAAGGCGGCGATTTCGTGAAGAGGCGGGGCTCCCGCCGTGCTCCAGCCCGATAGCGCCGCAAACGCCGAACACGTTGACGTTAGCGCGCAAACGGTTTCTTACACATTCCCGACCGAACTCCTGCAACGGGCTTCGCCGAGTACTTGAGTTCCGGAACGCAATTCTGCCAGCGATGGAATCCCCCCGGGCACTTGCGACGCAGTGGATTTCCGGATAGCCTCTCATCGTCGGCCCAAGCGTACGTCAAGAGCTGACCACTCCAACGGAGGATCTTTCCATGAAGCGAACATTCTGGAGCACGGTTTCGATCGTTCTGGCGGCCACGGCGTGCCTGGCGGCGGAAAAGCAAGCGCGGGTGTTCACCGATCCGGGCAAGGCGGGTCCCGACTTCCCCCTTCAGGGCGAATACCTGGGAAATGTCAAGACCGACACGGGCGAGGTCCCGGTGGGCGTGCAAGTGATCGCGTTGGGCGACGGCAAGTTCCGCGCGGTCGGCTATCCCGGCGGATTGCCGGGAGCGGGGGGCGACCCAAGCCAGAAAGCCGTTGCCGAGGGGCAACTCCAGGATGGCGCCGTCCGGTTTGCCGGTCCCGAGACCATGACGGCGGTGCTGAAAGACAACCAAATCACCGTGCGCCAGGGGGACCAGCTATTGGGCACGCTCAAAAAGACCGAACGCAAGAGCCCGACCCTCGGGGCCAAGCCCCCGGCCGGGGCGATCGTGCTGTTCGACGGGACGTCGGGCGACCAGTTTACGCCGGGCAAGACCGATGGCGACCTCCTCACCCAGGGAAACAACAGCAAGCGGAAGTTCCAAAGCTTCCACATTCACTTGGAGTTCCGCACGCCGTTCCAGCCCTTCGACCGGGGCCAAGCGCGGGGCAATAGCGGCTTCTACGCCCAGGGACGCTACGAGGTGCAGATTCTCGACTCGTTCGGGCTCGAGGGCGAGGACAACGAGTGCGGCGGGATCTACCGAGTGGCCCGGCCGGCCGTCAATATGTGCTTCCCGCCGTTGGCGTGGCAGACCTACGACATCGATTTCACGGCCGCTGAGTATCAAGACGGGAAGAAAGTCAAGAACGCCCGTATGACCGTACGGCACAACGGCGTGGTCATCCACGAGAACGTCGAGGTGCCGCACGCCACCGTGGCAGCAATCTTGAAGGAAGGGCCCGAACCCGGCCCGATCCACCTTCAAGACCACGGCAACCCCGTGCGATTCCGCAACATTTGGGTCGTCGAGAAGTAGCTCTACTGGCCCTTGCGCTTGAACTCTTGGTCGTGTTCCTCGATGAACTTCCGGATCTGGTCGCCGAAATCCAGAAGCCGAAGCCATTGCTCCACGTAAAGCGTCACGGGCATGCGCTGAAGACCGTAGAGGCTTAGTGCCCTTTTCGGGCTGACCTTCAAATAGAGGGTGCCGGGCGCAGGCCGTTCGGCTTGTTCGAGCAATTGCTTGGCTTCGTCCTTGCTGATTTCGCCCTTGGCCAGTTTGTCGAGGACCTCGTCTTTGTCCATCATACCTCTCCAGTGGGGCCCTTTGGCAACCGTTTTCTGGCACGGTCGCCTGACGGGATGTGTAGGGTCGTCCCACGGTGTGCCGTGGAATCCGCCCGCCTGCATGCTAGGATACCCGCCCTGGCGGTGGGGTCAAGATCAGAATCGACTGGTGCCGACACCGGGGATGCATGAACCTCTGTGCGCGTGGATGTCCGCTCCGCGAAAACGTCAGCAGGACGCTTGTAAGGGGGGCCGGGTGACCGGCTGACGGTTGCCGGAGATCGGCACGGAAAACGGGCCCACCAGAGTTGCGGGTCTGAAATCGAACCAGAGTCCTTGCGCGATGGCGATCCGGGCCCTCGAACTGCGTAACTTGCGCGGGACGGGCTTCACAACGCGAGTAGCAATAGGCCTTACGATTCACTACCTCCAGTCTGACGCCACCAACGTGGATGCCGGCGGGACCGCCAACTTCGTCCGGTGCTACGTCACCAAGCCCTGCGAAGGCGGCATCGACACGTGGCCCCGTTGTGGCGACGGCAAGCGGTACCACGCAAGACTTGCTTCCGGCTGCTGGCCAAGCTCTACCGGACGGGCTTGTTACCCGCGGGGTTCCATCGAGTGCCGCCGCTCCTTCCCTTTTGCACGCCAAGGACCGAGAATACGGTAGTCGCGCCCGTTGATCTTGCCGCAGTGTGTTGTAGCGCCGATGTCTGCCGACGCCCCTTCCCGAATACTCGAATCCCAGACAGCGGTCGTGACCGGCGCATCGAGCGGGATTGGTCGGGCCATTGCCCTGGAACTCGCCCGTGCCGGGGCCGCCGTGTTGATCCATGCGCGGCAGAACCGGAAGGCGGCCGAGTCGGTGGCTGAGGAAGTGCGGGCATGGGGCGTCGAGGCTTGCGTCGTGCTTGAGGACCTGGCCGACCGCGACCATCACGAGGCCCTGGTCGAGCAGGCCTGGAGTTGGCGGCACGGGGTGCAGATTTGGGTGAACAACGCCGGAGCCGATGTGCTGACCGGCGCGCCGGCCCAATGGTCGTTCGACGAGAAGCTCGAGGCCCTTTGGCAGGTGGACGTGCTCGCCACGATCCGGCTCTCACGGCTCGTGGGGCAGCGGATGAAGGAGGCGGGCCGGGGAGCGATCCTGAATGTCGGGTGGGACGGGGCCGATCGCGGCATGGCAGGCGATAGCGGCGAGTTGTTCGCCGCTGCCAAAGGCGCCGTCATGGCGTTTACGCGAAGCCTCGCCCAGTCGCTTGCCCCAGAGGTCCGTGCCAACTGCCTGGCTCCCGGATGGATCAAGACTGCCTGGGGCGACCGCGCGTCGGGCTACTGGCAGGACCGCGCGCGGCGCGAAAGCCTGCGCGGTCGCTGGGGCACGCCCGAGGACGTGGCCCGAGCGGCGCGATTCCTCGTCTCGCCCGAGGCCGATTTCATCACCGGACAGGTCATCGCCGTCAACGGGGGATTCAACAGCGGCGCGACCGATTCCGGCGCGCGGGCCGACTGAGGGCCCCAGGTCGCGTGGATCGCGCCTGGGGCCCCCGCGTCGAACGAACTGATCTCGTCCGGCTGTCAGAATTCGACCTTGATGCCCGCGAATGCCCCGTGGACTATGAGGCTGCCGTTGGTGTGGACCCTGGCGAGTTCGGGGATGTCGACCACATAGGTGGGGACTTGGTTATCGGCCAAGGCGATTCCCGTGGCGCCCACGAGCCGGTACCCCACGAAGGCGATCCAGTTCGGGCAGAACTCCCAGTCCACGCCCACATCGATCTGGCCGAGGAACGAGAACGAGTCGTCGGAGGCCAACACCGGATAGCTGCCGACCATGCCGCTGGCCGCAGTGGGATTGGCCACGACGCCGTCGCCCCGGTAGAGATCGAAGCGGCTCTTGCTGTGGTTGTTGTAGATACCGAGTTTCGGCGCCAGAGAGACGCGCAAGTTGCGTGCCAGCCGGTAGCCGGCATCCGCGCCGATCTGCACGCCCACGAGGTGGTTCTCGGTTCCTTCGTGTAGGTAGGCCTCGTCGGTGCCGTCGCCGCCCCAGAATCCGCCCGATTGGAGCGAGCCGAAGGTCAGGTCGTCGTCGAATCGGAAGTAACGAACCCCCAACAGCGCGCTCAGGTCAATCGGCGAGCAGGCCGCCTCGTTGAGGCGCGCGCGGACTAGGTTGAGTTCGTAGTTTCGGACATTGCTCTTGCGCCAGACGCGGTGCTGGTCGGCGCCGTCGAAGAGCATGGTTCCGTTGACGCCGTCGAACTCGATGTCGGAGACAACCAAGGGCGTGCTGACGGCCCCGCCGGGGATGGTAAACACCGTGGAGCCATCCATCGTGTCCAATTCCCAGTAGGTTGCCTCGGCAGCCCACAGGCCGCAGCAGAACCTTCGGCCGAGCTTGAACTCCCAGCCGCCCGCCCAATCGACCGGCCCCGGGTTCGGAAACTGGTTGGGATTGTTGCCGTCCTCGTACGAGGTGCAGAACCCGTTCGAGTCGTCGCGGGTCATGATCAGCCCCGCGGCGGAAGCGTACCACAGGGTGGGTCGAATGCAGCAGTCACCCGGCGACTCGGTGCAGCCCGGCTGCCCGCATTCGCCCGCAAGGCCGAATTGCCCGCCCTGGTTAACAATCATGCCACGACGGGCCGGCACGTTGGGCATTTCCGAGAGCATCCCCTCCATGACCGTGCCACGAGAGGGGGCAGCATTTGGTTCGGGCTTGGGGGACGAGGGTTTGGAGGTTGGTTTGGGCGCAGCGGCGGAAGCGGGAATCAACCGAGCGGGCGTCCCGGTGTCGTCCGGCGCCACGGGAGGTGGCGAACCGGCTGGCGCGCCGCGGGTCGCTTGGCCCGGCTCCCCCAACGAAGGTAAGCCATTTCGGTCATACCCCGCGGTCTGGACAGCCCGGCCAGTTTGCCCGGGCGTCAGGGGCAGGATTTCCGGTGCACCCGACAAGCCATACTGTGCCCAGGCCGGCGAGCCCACCCAGGCGAGGGCACTCAGGACCAACAACGTCACGACGTATTTCATGACCCAGACTCCGTTCGACACGAGGCTCACGTCTCCTAGTTCCATCCATCGTCCCTGCCAATGGGCCCGTTCGCCCAATTCGGCGCGGGGACGATCGAAATGGCTGGCCTTGCCTCGGCCAAACGGTGTCTTCGGCGTGATCGCATCAGAGCGAAGGGAAACCGGAAAACGGTTTTTCGCTACGCGCGGAAAAGCCTCGCCCGGCGCGCGGCACACCCGCCCAAGCCGGTCCGATCGCGAAAACCGGGTGCATCCCCCCGCGGATGGTCCCGCTTCTTAGAAGATGAAGCGGTTGACGACGTTCTCGAAAAGTTCCTGGCGTCCGCTGGCGTTGGGCTCGATATCGCCCTTCTGGAGCATGTACCGTTCGAGCGACTCGAAGTCGTGCTTGCCTGCTTCGATCTCGGCGCCGAGGCCCGAATCCCACGAGGCGTAGCGCTGGCGGAGCATGCGGTCCAATTCGCCGTCGGCCCGGATCGCGGCGGCGATCTTCAGGCCCATGGCGAAGGTGTCCATGCCGCCGATGTGGGCATAGAAGAGGTCGGCGGGCTCGAAGCTTTCGCGGCGGACCTTGGCGTCGAAGTTCACCCCACCCGTGGTGAACCCGCCGTACTTGAGGAACGCCAACATGATTTTCGTGGTGAGGTAGACGTTCGTGGGGAACTGGTCGGTGTCCCAACCCAACAGGAGATCGCCGGTGTTGGCGTCGACCGAGCCGAGAAATCCCTGGTGCCCGGCGTATTCCAGCTCGTGCTCGACATCGTGGCCGGCCAGGGTGGCGTGGTTGGTCTCGATGTTCAGCTTGAAGTGCGCGGCCAGGCCGTAGGCCCGCAAGAAGTTGATGCAGTTGGCCGCGTCGAAGTCGTACTGGTGCTTGGTGGGTTCCTTGGGCTTGGGTTCGATGTAGAACTGACCGTCGAAGCCGATCTTCTGGGCATAATCGACGGCCAGGTGCATGAAGCGGGCCAGGTGCTCCAGTTCGCGCTTCATGTCGGTGTTCCAGAGGGTCTGGTAGCCCTCGCGCCCGCCCCAGAACACATAGCCCGCACCACCCAGTTCCTTGGTCACCTCGAGGGCCTTCTTGACCTGGGCGGCGGCGAAGGCGAAGGCGTCGGCGTTGGGGCTGGTCGCGGCCCCGTGGACGTAGCGCGGATTGCTGAAGAGGTTGGCCGTGCCCCAAAGCAACCGGATGCCTGTACGCTGCATCTCTTCCTTGACGACCTTGACCACGGCATCGAGGTTCTTGTTCGTCTCGGCCAGGGTCTTGCCCTCGGGGGCGATGTCGCGGTCGTGGAAGCAGAAGAACGGGGTCCCCAATTTTTCCATGAACTCGAACGCCACCCGGACCCGGTTGCACGCGTTCTCGACCGTGTCTTGCGGGCCTTCCCAGGGACGGAGCATGGTGCCCGGGCCGAACGGGTCGCTGCCGGTCCCCCGCATCGTGTGCCAATAGGCCACGCTGAAGCGGAGGTGGTCCTTCATCGGCTTGCCTTCCACCAACTCGTCGGGATTGTAGTGGCGAAAGGCCAACGGGTTCTTCGACTTGGGACCTTCGTAAGCGATCTTGCTCACCTGGGGAAATGCGGCCATGGACTTCCTCGTTACGTGGTCGATCGGACGGACTTCCCAACCCGTCTGATTTACCCGACGGGTTTCCGAGAATGTTGTGCCAGGGCTATGTCTGGTGGGGCGGGTCGGAGCCCCGCCCTCCATCGAGACGCCCAATATACCCGACGCCCCGCGCGTCGGACAGGGGGCAGACGTGATCAAGACCCCGCCCAGGCCTCGAGCATCTGGAACTGCCGCGCGAAGTCCTGCTGCGCCACGCCGTAGGGGCTCTTGAAGAAACTCGCCAGAAACGTCATGCGCCCGGTCTCGCCGCGGCGCCATGCCAGTTCGGTGAAACGGGCCAGATCGAGTACCAGGGGCGCCGCCAGAAGCGAATCGCATCCCTGCCAGATGAACTGCATGGTCATCGGCGTGCCGAGGAATCCCTTGAAGTGGATGTGGTCCCAGGCCGTCTTCCAGTCGCCAAGACTCTCGATGTACTCGATCGAGACCAGGGTTTGCGGCCGGTAGCCGAGGATCTCTCGCAACAGGTGGTCCTTGCTGGCCATTTTGGCCTTTTTATTGGCGGGGTCGCTGAGCACCACCCCGTCCATGTTGCCGAAGATGTTGTGGCCCACCCAGCTCATCACGCGAAGGTTCCGCTGGCGGAACATCGGGGCCAAAACGCTCTTCAGCAGGGTCTCGCCCGTCTTGCCGTCGCAACCCATGTGCCGCGTGCGGCGCAGGCGAGCCAATTCGTCGATGGCCTCGGGCGCCGACCCGAGCGAGGGCGTGAAATTGATGTACGACAACCCCAAATCCAGCGCTGCAATCGCGTACAACGAACTGGCCGGCAGCGGCGAATGGCGATCGTCGAGCGACCGATCCAAGGCGTCCCAGGTCGGCGGCACGGCGGCGGGATCGACCGGCGGCTCGGTCGAGGCCACGTTCACGACGACCGTGTGGTCCAGGCGGTTCGCCGCGGCGAACTCGGCAAGATCGCGCTGGAGCCGGGCGACCGCTTCTCGGGGCGTCTCTTCCGTGGGCACGTCGGGCCCGGCGAACTGCCGGATCGTCGGCCCCACGTTGATCGCGGTGCCCGGCCGGACCCGGGCGTCGATCGCGTCGAGTTCCTCCCGGCTCTCGGTCACCCAGCGCTCGTCCATGGCGTGACTGACCGAAACGAGTCGCATGGCTTCGTCGAAAAGTCGCGCCGGGCGGATCTCGTGCCCGCCGACGACGAACGCGTCCCAATCGGCCAGGCCCAGGGAGCGGAATTCGGGAAGGTGGCTGACCAGGCCGAAATCGCCGGCCTGACCACGGCGCAGCGCGCAGAGGCCCACCACGGCCGTCGAGGCGACGCCTCCTTTGGCCCCCACCAACCACAGGCCCACGCGTGGCTTGGTCATCGCTACTTCTCCGTCGACAGCACCTGGCGCAACAGAGCCGAGAGGTCGTCGTAACCGTGCTCCGAGGGAGGGCCGGGCGCGTAATGGAACACGGCGTTATGCGTCTTGCGGGGCAACGACAGCAGCGTCGACGACACCGTCCCATAGTCGCTGCCGCAAATCACCGCGCCCCGGCGTCCCCGGGAATCGGGCTTGCGCGAAAACGCGCGGCTGGCCACCGCCAGAAAGGCAACCGCCGAGTCGAGCCGCTGAAGCGTCAGCAAACGGCGCACGAACTCCTGACGCTCGTCGTTGTAATCGTCTACCTTGCTGTTCGAAAGCAGGTGAAGCCCCGGCGACAACTCGACCGTCTCGATCGTGTCGCCCCCGTGGACGACCAACGCGTTCTTCGCGTCGGCGCAAATGAAGTTCGCGCCCGCGTAACGCCCCGAGTTCAGCTCCCGGGCACAGTAATCGGCCGCCTTGACCGCCGTCTCGAAATTGAGCAGTTCCCGGCAGAGCAGTCCCCGGGATCGAGGCTCGGGAGGCACCGCCAGCTTGGGACAATTCGCCACCGCGGCAAACAGCCCGAACTGATTCACCCCCAACCACGTTCCGCCCGCCTTGCGGTCCACACCGCAAATCACTCGCGGACGCCCCGATTGGATCCGCGGCGCCTGGGTTGGCCGGTCGTAGAACTCCTCGCGGTTTTGCGCAATCAGGATCGGAGCATCACGAGCCGTTTTATATTGAATCGCAAGCACGCACATCAGAACTTCGTCGTGAAACCCATCAAGTGGCCAAATCGGTAACTTAGTCTCAATTCGGCCAAGATGGCACCCCCCCAAAGTGTGTTTTCCGGATTGGCTCGCACGATCGAGTCAACCTGTGCCGTCCACGAAGGGTTTATGGGGTCGCGACACGAACCGCCGCATGGCCGCGAACCCAAGAGGCCGAACTGCCCTTGCCACACCGGCGATTGCCACGTTCACACATCGACCAGCGCGGACGACGACTTCGATGGCTCCGGCTTGGGCGGTTGAGGCTTCGGCAATTCGGGCTTCGGGGGGACCTTCGCTGCGTCCGGCTTGGAGGATGACTCCTTGGGATGCCCCGGCTTGGCCGGCTCCGAAGCCGACGGCGGATTGGGACCTGTGGGCTTGGGCAACTCCTGCTTCGGCACGGCCCGCTTGGGTTCTGACTGGGGTGATTCCGGCTTGGGTTCCGACTTCGGCTCGGGTTTGGGCTCTGGCTTGGCCGCCGGCTTGGCTTCTGGTTTGGGTTCCGGCTTGGATTCTGGTTTGGGTTCCGGTTTCGGCGTCGGTTTGGGTTCCGCTTTGGGCTCTGGCTTGGGTGACGGTTTGGCTTCTGGTTTGGGTTCCGGTTTCGGTTCTGGCTTCGGCGCCGGTTTCGCTTCTGGTTTGGGTTCCGGTTTGGGTTCCGGTTTGGGTTCTGGCTTCGGCGCCGGTTTGGTTTCTGGTTTGGGTTCCGGTTTGGGCTCTGGCTTCGGCGCCGGTTTGGTTTCTTTGGGTTCCGGCTTGGGGGCCAATCGGCCCGACATCAGGTCGTACATCAGCGTCAGGAGGACGTCCGCGGGGATGGCGTAGGTTTCGGTACGGCCGCCTCGGGCGATGTTGACGCCCACCACCCGGCCGCTCAGATCGACCAGCGGCCCGCCGCAATCGTTGGGCAACAGCACGCTGTCGTGTTGAAGCACCTGGGGGAAGTCGTCGTGACGTTCGCTGACGCCCGTCCCCGCCACGTTCTGCCGGTCGCGCCGTTCGGTGGCTTCGTTGCGCATCCGCGCGAGCGTCGCGGCGAGTTCCAGGGTCTTGTCCCCGCGTTGGACGCGCAGTTTCACCGTGGTTCCCACGCGGAACTGTTTCAAGAGGGCAATCAACTCGACGCGCGTGCGAACCGGTTTGTCGTTGACCTGGAGGATCACGTCGTTGGGCGCCAGGCCGGCCTTCTGGGCAGCCGAGTTCGGCAGCACCCGTTCGATCCGCGGCGCTTCGTCGGTGGCGAACATGAAGATGCCCAGCACGCCGCTTTCGGGCGGGATGCGTCGTTCGGGCACGCTGACCACGCCGATGGCCAAAGGCGGCCCGTCGTCCAATCCCGGCGTGACGACCCATTGGCCGACCGGCAGCGCGTCGGCCGTGGACCAGTCGATCGCCGGCAGGCCGGAGACCTCGATCTTGAGCATCGCCAGATCGTACGCGGGGTTCACGCCGACGATGCGCGCGTCGCGCTCCTGACCGTCCCGAGTGCGGCAGACGACCCGCCCCTTGAGCTGGCTGGCCTTGGTGAGCACCCAGCCGTCGGGACCGACAATCGTGCCCAAGGCAGCATCCTGACCGTCGCATCGGACGCGCACCAGGCACTGGCCGGCCTGGGCGACCGCCGGGCGGAACGCGCCCTTGAGTTCCCCGCTTTCCTTGCCGGCCACCTTGCGTTCGAGGACCTCGCCCTTGGTCAGGCGTTCCCAAAGCTGGTGGTACACGTCGATGGGCACGTGAAAGTTGGCGCTGGTCTGGCCGGCGGAAATCCGGCTGTTGACGCCGATGACTCGGCCGTCGAGGTCGAACAGAGGGCCGCCCGAGTCGCCCGCGACCAGCGGGCAGTCGGTCTGCAACACGTGCTCCCACACGCGAAGCACTCGACCCACGCGGACCACCGGCGGCCGATCGGGTTGGTGGCCCAGCGGGTGCCCCACCGCCAGGCACCATGCGCCCGGCAGCACGCTGTCGGCCTTGGCCATTTCGAGGCATGGCCATTGGCCCGGGTCGGTGATCTTGGCCAATCCCGCGTCGGTGTCGCGGCTCAGTCCCAGCGATACCCCCGAGGCGATCTTGCCGTCGGGGAAAAGCACGGAGAGTTTCTGCCCCGGCTTGTCGATGACGTGCGCGGCCGTCAGCACGTGACCGTCCTTGGTCACGACCACCCCGCTGCCCTGCGACGCCCCCATCCGGATCGCCACGACACACGGCAGCACCCTGGCGGCCACTTGCTTGAACCGCTCTTCCAAGGCGCGCAACTCGGCTACATCCTTCGGGGGAGGCAGGACCGCCGGCTCCCCGCCCTGGGCGATCGAGTACGCCCACGCGCCGAGTAGCATCGTGCCGATTCCCAAGACCCGAAGGAACCTGCGCCGCAGTACGAGCCGACGCACCATGGACGGACTCCGGAGAAAGAGCGCTCAATTTGGGGCCGACGTCCCCACCCCAATCCTCTGCCCGAACACCCCATTATGTTCAGGCCAGAAAGCCCCTTCAAGCATTGGAACCGGCGAAGCGCCCGCGAGGCAGAACGTTGAGCCAAGAGAAGCCGGCAAGGGAACGCATCGCCCTTGCTTCGGCGTGCCCCGGTCGGAAGTCCTTTTCGCGATCGGCCAACTAGACGACGACGCGCGTCGGGCCTACCGTTGGACTTCGTTCATGAACCGGAGGAAGCGGGCTTCGAGCAGGCGCCAATTCTCGCCGAAAACGATGGTGAAGTCCGACGTCCGTTGCGCGGCGGTGTAGGGCTCAAGCGGGGGACGTCGCACGATCCGCGCGAGGTACTCGGCATATTGGCGCGGGTGCGCCTCGTTCAGAAAAAACGTGAAAGCCCAGGCCTCGGCATAGGCGGCCTGAGGATCGGTTTGGAACCACCGGTCCCGGCCAATCAGGTCGCTGAGCAACTCGGGCCGGTGCCGGGGCTCCACCAGGGTCTTGAAGTCGGCAAGCCGGACCTGGTTGATCCGGCTGTTGGGTCGAGTGGCTTCGTTCGAGTTCCACACGCCCGGGGCCTCGAACAACATGGCGAGCCCCTCGGCCAGCCACACCGGCGGTGGCGCGAGGCGGCTATGGATGCCCGTGTTGAAGGCGACCTGGTGGGTGGCCTCGTGAAGGACCACGGAGGCGTTTTGCCGCCAATCGGCGGCGCGCGAGGCCCCGCCCCCCGCGTCGAACAGCACGATGCGGTTCGACTCGTTCGCGTAGCACCCGAGTACCCCGGGCCCGGCGGCGATCCCCTGGCCGGCGGCGTATCGGACAAACTCGCGTTGATTTCGGCAAACGATGCCGATCAATGGGTAAGGCGGCTCGCGGGGTGGGAAACCGCGGACCGCAAAATGCCGCACGAAGGCCCGATACAGTTCCTCGAATCGGCCTGCCCAGTGGTCGCGCTGCCCGGCCGGATGGGCGACCAGATAATGGCCCGTGCCGCTGACGTCGTACCCGTCGCCCAGTTCGCGCAGCAAGATCGCGCGGAATTCGGAAGGCGAATACGGTTGGAAACGATCGGAGACCTTGCGGAAGTCGACGGCTTCTTCCGGGGGAAAGGCCCAGAGTCTTCCGTCGCGTCCCAAGAGCACGACTTGCGCCGGATTCCAGGCGACCGGCTTGCCCTCGATTTTCCGCCCACGGAACGTGATCTCCAGCAGCCAGTCGCTCGGCTCGGTCGCCGGCGCGGGAGAGACCACCGCAACGAGGATGAACCAAATCGCTCTGAATCGCATACTCAACTCTACCTCGCGGGCGGGGTGGTGGGCCGGATCAACGCCCCGGTTCCATGCCGCGCATGCGGCAACATGGCGCCGCGACGCCTGAAGGGCACCGTCCCATGTTCGCGGGCTTCGCCGCGAAAACCGGAAAAACCAATTGCATAACCCCAAGAGCGGGGGTAAGATGGAGCCCAACATCGGCGGAATCGCGGCGTGAGGTGGCGGGCATGGCTGGCAGCAAACTGCAAAGGGCGATTGTTACGGGACTTTCCCCCGGTGGCGACCTGGCCGAGGCTTTGCTCGGCTTGGGCGACTACCCGATCGCCACTCGGGAAGATGCCGAGTGTGTCTGCGAGGCTCTCGCGCGTTTCCCCCTATGCGGGCCCGTGGGGGACGAGTATCGCATCACGTCGCCGCTCCACGCGCTGGTGAGCCTGTTTCAGGACGCTGCCACCGAGGAGGCGGCGGAGGTGCTCACGGAGCGAGGCATTCCGCAGCTTTGCCGGGTGTTCGACGAGAGCATCGAGACTCTCGAGGACGATGCCGACGTCGACGCATTGATGTTTCTGCTGAAGATCCTGGCCATGTACCGCACGTACGAGGGGACGTTGCGGGTGGTTTCCGCGGCACGGCGTCCTTTCCGTCCGGATCGGTTCATGTGGTCGGTGATCCTCGGACAGTACGACAAAGCGCATCCGTACTGGCACACCGTGTGCGAGCAACTTCGCGACCCATTGCCCGAGGGGTTCCTCGCCGTCGCCTATCTCGACATGGCGAACAACCTGGCGATCAGGGGTGCGTTGACGTGTCATCCGTTCGACACGCCGGCGGGGGTCGCCCAGCTTTCGGCATGGCTTTCGAACCTCAGCCCGGAGGAGTTTAGTTACGCCCACAGCGCGGCCGCCAGTCTGCCGTTCATCCGCCCGCCCGCCCGCGACGCGTTATTGTCGCTGGCGATGGACCACCCCGACACGGCCGTCCAGATGGAGGCGGCATGGGCTTCGGCCCGGCTGGGGAGCGAGGGAGGCGTCAAGGTGCTGGCGCGCTATGCCGAGGATCCTCGGTACAGCCGGGTGGCTTGCCAGTACCTCGAGGAACTCGATCGGATGGAAGCGATCCCCGCGTGCGCGTTGGACGAGGATTTTCGGGCGATGGCCGAGATGTGTCACTGGCTGGCGCATCCCAACGAGTTTGGGCGTCCCCCGGACGACATCGAAGTCTACGACCGCCGCGAACTCTACTGGCCGCCCACCGGCGATCGGCGCCGGCTTTGGCTCCTGAAATACCGGTATCGGGCCGACGAACCGGAGGCCGACGACGACGTGGGGGTGGGGATGGTCGGCTCGATCACGTTTGCCTTGTTCGGCGAGGCCACCGCCGACTTGTCGCCCGAGGACGTCTACGCCCTGCACTGCTGCTGGGAACTGGAGTGCCGCGAGGACCGCCGGGCGCCCAAGACGCGAAGCATCGAGGCGGGCCGACGCATCCTGGCCCGGTACAATCGGAAGACCGGCGGGTGCGCGTGAGATGCCGCACGGAAAGCGCGCCGGATTAGGATTCTGCCGTGCGGGCCAGAGGGATCGTACCTTTCAGGAGCCATGAACGAAGACCCGATCGGCCACGTACTTGTCGTCGGCGCTGGGACCATGGGTCGGCAAATCGCGCTTCAGTGCGCGCTGTTTGGGCGGAAGGTCGCGCTGTACGACATCGAGGCCGGCCGACTCGACGAGGCCGCCCAATGGCAGGCGACGACGCTAGACGCCTTCGTCGCCGCCGGGTGGCTCCGGCGCGAGCAGGCCGACGCCGTCAAACGGCAGGTGCTGGGCGTCCGCGAGCAAACTTTGATCGATCACGGCGCAGTCAGCGATCCGGTCGCCCGCGAGATGGCCGACGGCGCGCGCCGCCTGTTCGGCGTCGATGTTGCGCTCAGCGTGACCGGCATCGCCGGGCCGACCGGGGCCACTGCCGCCAAGCCGGTCGGGCTGACCTATGTCGGCCTCAGTGCGCCCGACGGCGTCTGGGTCCGCCGTTTCGTGTGGCAGGGC
>JANLFZ010000599.1 GCA_024653385.1 Thermoguttaceae bacterium
AACTCGGCCATTCGTTCGAACGAGATGTTCTCGTCGTGGCCTGTTTGCGCCTTGGTCGCGGGAGTGAAGATCGGTTCGTCCAGGGCAGCGCATTCGACCAGGCCGGGGCGGAGTCGGATGCCGCACACCGTCCCGCTTTTCTGGTACTCCTTCCACCCGGAACCGGCAAGGTAACCGCGCACCACGCACTCGATGGGAACGACGCGCGTCTTGCGGACCAGACTCGACCGGCCGGCCAACAGGCGCCGGTCGACCTCCGCGGGAAGGTCCATCGCGTCGACATCCGTCGTCAGTAAGTGGTTCGGCTCGCCGAGAAGGCCGAACCAGAACGCGGCGATTTGATTGAGCACCCGACCCTTGTCCGGAATGCCCGTCGGCAAGACCCAATCGAACGCGCTGATCCGATCGGTGCTGACCAGCAACAAGCGGTCGCCCAGATCGTACACGTCGCGCACCTTGCCGCGGCGCACGGGGATACCGGGAAGCGAACTCTCCAGGACGACGGGATTCATGCGACTAGCTCCAACGATCGGCCAACGGACCTCGACAAGCCAGGGCAGTATACCAGATGGTCCCCGAGGCAAGCCAGTTTGGTGGTTTACCCCGAGGGAATCGCCCTGTTCGCTGGAACCAAGGCCAGGTACAATTTCGGCGATTTCTCAGGCCGAGCCGAGGCCTGTGGCGTCGAGGGCGTCTTTCCTAAAGTGAAAATTGCCAGCATGTTGCGTTACTGGACCGCAGGCGAGTCGCACGGCAAGGCCCTAGTGGCGCTGGTGAACGGTTTTCCGTCGGGGGTCCAACTGCAAACCGGTCCGATCGACGCTGAACTTCGCCGACGGCAAGGGGGCTACGGGCGCGGAGGCCGACAGCGGATCGAGGAGGATCGGGTCGAATTGCTCAGCGGCACCTGGCGCGGAACGACCCTCGGCAGCCCCATTGCGCTGGCGATCACCAACCGCGATTACAAGATCGAGCGGATGGAGGATATCGACCGCCCCCGTCCGGGGCATGGCGATCTCAGCGGGGCTTTGAAGTATCTTGCACCGATTCGCGCCATTCTCGAGCGGGCCAGCGCCCGCGAGACAGCGGCCCGGGTCGCGGTCGGGGCCCTGGCCCAACAGCTTCTGGCCGCGTTCGGCATCGTGGCGTTCGGGTACGTGGTGGCCGTGGGTCCAATCGAGATCGCCGCGCAAAGCGGCACGCTCGCGCAGCAGCGTGTGCTGCGCGACGCCAGCGAGGTTTACTCGCTCAATCCCGACCAGGATGCCGAGGTGAAGGCCCTCATCGACCAGTGCCAGAAGGCGGGCGACACGCTGGGCGGCGTTGTCGAGGTGCGGGTCGAGGGCGTGCCGTTCGGGCTAGGCTCCCACGCCCAATGGGACCAGAAGCTCGACGGCCGGCTGGCCCAAGCCGTCATGTCGATCCAGGCCATCAAGGGGGTCGAGATCGGCTTGGGGTTCGAGGCGGCGCGGCGACGAGGTTCCGAGGTCCACGACCCCATCCGGTTCGATCCCGGCGAGACCTCGGCGCCGAACTTGGGGTTCGTGCGTCCGACGAACCATGCGGGCGGTTTGGAGGCGGGGATGACCAATGGTCAACCGATCGTGCTTCGCGCGGCCATGAAGCCCATCAGCACGCTGGCCCGGCCGCTCGAATCGGTCAACCTTCGCACGCGGCAACCCGAGTCGGCCGCCTACGAGCGGAGCGACGTGTGCGCCGTGTCGGCGGCCAGCGTGATCGTCGAGAATGTCGTTGCCTTCGAGGTGGCCCGGGCGCTGGTCGACAAGTTCGGCGGCGACAGCCTCGTGGAAATGCAGGCCCGATGGAGACTCTTCTGCGAATTGGCCGCGGAACACGGCATGGCCGGCCGCGCCGAATCGTAGCCGCGTCCTGGGAGGAACACGGATGTTCCCACTCCACGATCGAACCCGGCGGGTCGTGTCCTTGACGTTGTTCTGGCTCGTCTGCGTGCTGCCCACGGCGGGGATCCTGGTTTGGACGCTGGCGCTCAGGTTGCCCTGGCACGTCCGGGCCGAGTCCCAGCGCTTGGGATGGCGTCTGGGACTTCGCGTCGCGCTGGGGTCGGTTAGCCACCCGCGGCCCGGCGCGACCGTGTACGAAGGGCTCGAGCTGGCCGATCCCGCGACCGGGCGCGTCGTCGCCCGCTGCCCGCGGCTGGAAGCGACTTGGGAGACTACCGCCGATGTCGAGGGCCGCGATCGGCCGTTCCTCGTGTTGCGGACCGCGGCCATGGAGGTCGATGTCGGCCAACCGGACGAATTGCACCGGCTCTTGGATCGCTTGCTGGCCGGCCGCACCGGTTGGTCCGACGCCTGTGCCCGGCTCGAAGCGACCCGGGTAACGCTCTCCGGCGGTTCGCCGGTGGCCGGGCTGGCGGCCTTTCAAGCCCGGCTCGAGTCGTTGGCCAAGGGGATCTGGGCGGGGGTGGCCTTCCGATGCGACGGCGCGACCGAGGGACAACTGGCGTCGGTTTGCTTCAGCCGCGACCGCCAAACCCCCGAACCGGTCCTCCACGTCGACCTGAACACCGGCAACGGCGACGTGCCTTGCGCCCTGATCGCCTTGGGCTGGAACGGACTGGCCGCCCTCGGGTCGGAGTGCCAGTTCCGCGGCGAGATCCAGGCCGACGTGTCGGGCGGCTCGTGGAACGGGCAGGTGCGAGGGCATTTCTCGGGCGTGGATCTCGACGGCCTGGTCACCCGGCGGTTTCCCCATGTGCTCAGCGGCTCGGGCCAGGTGTTTCTCGACCAGATGGAGTTTCGCGACGGCCGGATCGAGAAGGCGTCGGGGTGGCTGGTGGCGATGCACGGCGGGTCGATCAGCCGGTCGCTGATCGAATCGGCCTCGCAATGGCTGTCGTTGGAGGTTCCCGTGAGTCTCCGGCCCGAGCCGGTTCAGCCGTTTGCGCAACTAGGGTTCCGTTTCGCCATCGAGGCGGGCCAGTTGCAGTTGCAGGGCCGTTGCCCGCTGGACAGCCCGCGCGGAAGCACCCTGGTGCTCGGCCCGGGCGGGCCGATCCTGGATGCGCCGCGTCCGCGCCCGGTGGCCCTTGCGTCGCTCGTGCAGACGCTCGCTCCGCCGGGGTCGGTCCAGGTGGCCGCCGCTCCGCAATCGGCATGGCTCTTGGAGCGGCTGGCGCTGGCGTCGTCTCCCGACGCCCAGGTGGCAGAGAACCGCAACGCGGCTCGTTCCGGTGACGATGCGCGAAGGTAAGGGCCTGTAAAACTATGAGTTGGGCAATCTTATGGAACCCAAGGAAGCGAAGCGCCCTTGGGTTCCATAAAC
>JANLFZ010000600.1 GCA_024653385.1 Thermoguttaceae bacterium
CACGCCAAACGTGGCTTCGTGGCGTTGCACGGTCAACTGGAGCGCGTGCAACATGCGCTTGGCGGTGTAGAAGTTGGTGATGATGCGCTGGGTGATGACGATGGGCTGGCTCGGTACCCCAATCGGCTGAGGGTTGAGCCCAAAGTCAATGATCAGCTCCTCGGGGGTGCCGGTCACGCGACAGAAGTTCGCGTAACTGGCCATGGCCCTCGTATCGTCGATTTGCACCTGGATTCGCGGGGGCTGTGGGGCTTGCGCCTGTCCTTGCTCCGCGGCGGGCGCCGTGCCTTCCGACGGGGGGGAGGCCGAGGTTTCTTCCTGTTCGGGCTTGTCTTTCGACACGGGGTTGCTCCTTCTTCTTTTCACGTGACTCTGGGTGACACTTCAACCCGGAAACCGAACTCCGGCCGGGACTTGGGGCGGAAAGGGTCCCCCTCCTGAGTCCGCGCTGGCGGGGGCAACCTCCCACGACCCTGATTATAGAGATATACCCCAAAAAGAGAACCTATGCCGCGTCCAAGGAACGAAAAGATGTCGAAACAGAAGACCCAGACCGCAAAATTCCAAATACCCGCAAAGTCGGCTGGAAGACCTTGCCGATTATGTCGAATGTGCCGACTCGTATCACCTCCCAAGCGAGGGGTTCTCGGGTATGAACGCCGACTGCTTTTCGATCCGCTGTGGGCTGGCCGCGATAGCTCTTGGGGTTGCGTGCGTAATGACGGGCTGTCAGCCGTTCGATCACTACGACCATTCGCTCGATGGCCCCGCCCCGCCCGCGGCAGAACCCCCCCGAGAATTGGCCAAGGTCTCGCTTCCAGAATACCGAATCGAACCACCCGATGTCTTGCAGCTCGAAGTCCTGAAGCTGGTTCCCCTCCCGCCGTACCACATCGAGACGGCCGATCTGCTTCAGATCGACATCCAGGGGACGCCCGCCGATCAGCCGATCTCCGGCGCCTATCCCGTGGATGAAGAGGGACGCATCCAACTGGGACCAAGCTATGGCGCGATCCGCGTCGCGGGATTGACCGTGGACGAGGCCCAACGGGCGATCGAGTTGCACCTGCGGCAGATTCTTCGCCTGCCCGAGGTTGCCGTCCAAATCGCCCGGCCTTCAAACGTACAACAGGTGTCGGGCCAGTATCTTGTGGCTTCCGATGGAACGATCAATCTGCGTCAGTACGGCACGGTGCATGTCGCCGGCAAAACGCTGTCCGAAGCCCGACTGGCCATCGAGCAGCAACTCAGCCGGTTCTTCGATACCCCGCGGGTCTCGCTCGACGTGGTGGCCTACAACAGCAAGGTGTACTACATCATCACCTCGGGAGCGGGCCTTGGCGACAACATTGTGAAGGTGCCGGTCACGGGCAACGAGACCGTGCTCGATGCCTTGGCCGAGGTGCGCGGACTCTCGCAGATGTCGAGCACGAACGTCTGGGTCGCCCGACCCGCTCCTCACGGCTTCTATTGCGAACAGATCCTGCCGGTCGATTACGAGGCCATCACCCGGGGCGGCTCGACCGCCACGAATTACCAGTTGCTGCCCGGCGATCGCGTGTTCATCGCCGAGGACCGCTCGACCGCCTTGGCCAACTGGATCGGCAAGGTGTTCAGCCCGGTGGAACGGGTGGCGGGCGCTCTGGGCCTGACAGCCTCGACAATCCGCAACTTCAACAATATCAACACGAGAACCGGTTACGGCGGGTACTAGGTCCGGCAATCGCCGCGCGTTGGATCGCGACACCACGGCGGCGTAGAATACACCACGTAGAGCTGCTAGCGTGCCAACGAGGAGGAATCACTCATGGGGAGGATGCGCCGAATCGGTTTGCTGGCCGCGTGCTGGACACTCGGCGTGGTGGCCACTGGGTTTGCGCAAAAACCGGCCGCCGAGCCCTCGACCACGCCGGGCCGCCTGGAAGCGACTTCCCGAGCGACCGCTTCGCCGGTGGCCCCTGCGCCGCAACGTACCGGGTCGGCGGCGTACGGCTCGCCCTGGGTCTCGCGCGACGCGGCCAGTCCATCGTCAACCCCATCGGGCGCGCCAACACCGACACCGGCCGCGTCCCCGGGCAGTCCGCCACCGTGGGTGACGCCTGTCGCTCCTGATGCCCAGCCGGCCGCGGAAAAGCGCGCGGTCTCACCCGGTGCTCGAGCGACCATGGGCAGCCCCTATGTGACCAACCCGCTTCCGATTTCCCCAGCGCCGGCGGGGTACGGCGCCCCGCCTTCCGCAAGCGCCTTGCACGAGAAGCCGTTCAGCGACTATCGGCCCAGCTCCCCCATCAGCCCGTACATGCACCTCTACCGGTTCAATCCCAGTGGGATCGACAACTATAACCTCTTCGTGCGACCGGTGATCGAGCAGCAGGCGTTCAACCGGCAAGCGACCAGAGAGCTGCACACGTTGCGGTCGGCGGCACAGTCGCACGGCGCGGCCATCGATCGGCTCGATCAGGGGGGGCATCCATGGTTGGGTCGCGGCCTGCAACCGACAGCCGCGACCTATATGAACTTCCGCCAATACTACCCGGGCTTTGGACGCCGTTGACCCGGCCGGCTTGGCAAAGCTGGCGGTGGGTCGGCACGCTCGGAGCGGTTTCAGCCGGCAAGGCCCAGACGCCACTGCGCGATGCGGTAGAGACACCACCCGGCCGCGATACCCAGCACATTCTCGAGGTAGTCGGACCACTGCACGGTGCGCGGCGGCACCCACCATTGCAGCGTCTCGGTTGCCAAGGCGTATGCCAACAGGCCGAGCAACCAGCCTGGGGCCACGGGCCGAGGCCACCGCGCCGCGAACACAAGCACGGCCAGCCCCCCGAAGAGAAGAAAGTGGACTCCCACAACAGAGGTCAATCTACCGGGGAGCCGCGATCGACCGATCCACCCGAGTGGGTCGGGCGTCAAGAGGAGGACGGTCAATAGCGACCAGTACGCGACGCACGCGCCCAGCCGCAGAGGGCCGAGGGTCCTGACGAATCGACGGTTGGCCCGAAGCGGACTACCCATATTGGCGTTGCACCCTCTGGCCGCGGCGGCCACAATTCGACATCGGCTTTGAACCCGAAACCATTGCCTGCTTGGCACTCCGACAAGTCGTGTGCAAGGAGGTCACCGTGAAGCGCGTGTTCTGGATGTTAATGTTGGTGGGCTTGGTAGCCTGGATGGAAAGCGTCGCGCTGGGTCACGGTCCGCACGGGCCGTTCGGTCATCATGGGTGCGGCTGGTATGGTCCGCCGCCCGTGTATTCGGCCGGCGCGGCGTAGACCGGTCGGGCCACGACCACGCCGGC
>JANLFZ010000601.1 GCA_024653385.1 Thermoguttaceae bacterium
CGCGCGGTCGGTCGCCGCTACGGCATTCGAAACGTTCGCCGACTACGCGGCTTTCGAGAAGGCGTTGCGCGAAGCAAACGACGAGGTCGACATGAGGTTGCTGGCTTTCGGCCTGATGCCAAACCACTGGCACCTCGTGCTCTGGCCGCGCAAAGAGGGCGACCTCTCGGAGTACATGCGGTGGTTGACCAATACCCATACGCGTCGGTGGCACCTGGCGCACGGCACCGTGGGCACGGGCCCCTTGCCGAGTGGCCGCTGATGCGCGGAGCGCAGTGGGTTGAGTACGTCAATCGGGCGGAAACGGATGCGGAATTGAACGCACTGCGGCGGAGCGCGTGGCATGGTACGCCGTTTGGCGAGACTGTTTGGCAGCAGGAGACCGCGAGACAGTTGGGACTCGAGGCGACCTTGCGACCGCCGGGGCGTCCTCCCCGAAAGGAGAAATCCATGCCGTGAGGAGAAATCGCGAGCGCCTTCACGGCCACAATCGGTAAGACAAACGGTGAAATAAGACCCGACCGCATTTCCTCCCTTCTTCGTTTGCACAGCATTCAAGGAGAGAGAATGAACCCAGACGAAACGTTCCGGGAACTGCGTCTCGTAGCGCAGGTGCTTAACTCGCTCGTGCCCGATCCAAACGCGCAAATGGAATACGATGCCCTTGCGGATGCCATTTTCTGGAGCGACGAACGACCCGCCTTGTCGGCTCACAATCCCGATGCCTTCTTCTGCTTGCGACGCGTCGCGCGTTATCGGACGACCCTAGTACTCGGCGATCCAGACAACAAGCACTTGCCCTATTGGCTTGAGGCTGAGAAGCCGTTTCCCAACTGGCCCGGCTTTCGTCTCGATCGGCGAACGCCAAGCGACAGCTTGAAGAGGTTCTACGAGCGTTCGCGATCAGAAGCCATGCGCACCATTCTGGAGCGGTTCGACCACTCACGAGAAGCAGAAGGGGACATCACTGATTTTGGCAAACTGGGGGGGAATAATGACTGAACTTCCGTAGGTTTTCGGAAGGACTTGAGCGGAACCGCGCCGGATTGCGCGCGGGCATGAGTGGTTTGGAAACTGGGCAGTAACGAAATTGGGGGCCGCTTGCCTAACATCCGCTTGTTTTGGCAAGGCTCCCCGGAGGTATCGTTCGATGCGTCACCATCATCGCAGTCTTGGGTTGGCAGCCGCACTTCTGGCGGCGGCAACGATCGGGCAGGTTTCCGGCCTCCAGGTCATCCAGACGTCCTCCGCGGCACCGCCCAAGCCGGAGCTACGGGAATCCAACGGCGCGTTGACACCGCCGCCGGCTGGAGGCGATCACGCCAGACGGCCTTTCCGGCACCAGGCAAACGACCCAAAGGACGACGTCTTGACGCTGCGCTACTCCGACCGGCTTCGGGCGTTGGCCGGCATCGATGACAACGGGAAGGCGATCTACAGGAAGTACGACGGGCCGGTCGTACGATTGAAGGCGCGCGTGTCGAAAGTATACATAAACCAGTGGGTTCTCTCACCGTCGATTTCGCACGATTTCCATTACGTGCTGCTCGACCTTCCTCGGGACCAGGTGGTTCCCAAACATCCGACGACGCACCGAATCCGGCTTCACCACGCGAACACCGCACAAGACTTGCATCCGCAGTGGGGGCTTGGCGACACGGTTATACTGGTCTTTTCGGAGGACGGGCGTTTCGTTGATGTCGAGCTGGCCACTGCCTCGCAGCGGGCATCGGAAGGGGGGCAAAGAAAGGTAACAGGCAAACAAAGGTGAGTCAAGTAGACAAAATGGTTGGACCAGTCCTCCCGTATGTGGCTCTGTGCTGTTGGGTGTGTCTCACTCCCTTCCAGCATAATCCACGTTAGACGTGAGTGACTGGTCCAACCATTTTGTCTACGCGACTCAAGAGTAGATGCCGCCTCCGTCATTGCGAGTAGTTGTCTCCTTCCCAGAACACCAGACTTCACGGAGTGCCAGGCCGCTCACGGCACCAATGCACACGCCGCTCGCCAACGAGATAATCAGCGACATGTGTGCCCAATCCGCAATGAACTGACCAAACAACAAACCGAATGCGCCTCCGCCGGTGCCCCACAGTATTCGATTCCGAATTCCGTACCGAGAAATCGCGAGGCAGAGCAAAGATGTCAGCAGTCCGACAGGCACGGTCGCGAACCAGATAAACGACAGCAGGACGAATCCTCCCAGGAGTGACCCGAACAATCTCGAAAGCAACTTCGCATCATGCCAGTCTGCGAAGCAGAAGGCGAACACCGCCCCGCCCGCCGCCGGTGCAAGCACTGCGGTAATAAGCATGTGCGAGAGAAAACGAAGCATACGCGCTGCTCCAAGACACAATTCGCGCCCGATGAAATCCTCGTAAGTCCTGCCAGTCGCATGAAGGGCCTCCTCGATTACCGGGTGTATTAGGGCGGCCAGCCTGTGCCGCCACCACCGCCAGGCAACCATCCTGCGCCCCAGACCCAGTCCCCGAGGAGCATCCCCCAACCAACCTCTGCGGCTCCCTCAGGCAACCCGCGATACGGGACGAACGCGCAAGTAGCGTAGCAGAAGACATGAGCATTCAGCCTGTACTTGTTGCGTTCGCTGCATTCGCTCATTTGTGCGTACATCGCTTCGATGCCAGTGAGACAGTTCGCTACGCAGATCGCTGCTCGTGACTCCTCGTACAGCTCCATGAACTTGTTACAGACTGCCTTGGCCTTCGCGGGGTAGGGGTCTGTCACTGTTTCCCCGCAACGCTTGCACGTTGACCCGATGTACTTGTTGTATCCGTTACAGGCAGCCGCCCCTGCTCCTGTCGGCTTGTAGGGTGGCCGCACGACGCGCCCGCCGCCTCCCCACCAAGGGTCACCGGGCCTCTCCGGCGGAAAGCCGTGTCCTGGAAGTGGGATTCCTGGCTTCGGCGAATCCCATCCCGGAGGTATCAAACCGGTCGGATCAATGCGCATGACCGGATCGTTGCCGCAGTAGCGGTGGAGATTGACGTCACTAGCCATCGGGTCCTCGCTCAGCCAGCGGCCGACAGAAGCATCGTACCAGCGGTTGAGGTTGTTTTGGAGTTGGGTGTCTTCGTCGAACGGCCGGGCGGTGAAGAGGAACAAAGAATCCACCGCCGGGTTGCTCTCTGACGTGACCCTGCCGAAGGCATCGTAGACCAGGTGGTTCACCACGGTGGTGGCCCCCGTCTGCGGGTCGAACCGGGCGATGTCCCGCACCATGTTCAGGTGGTCCGTCAAGGTCCACGCTACCAAATCCGCCGTGCCGCCGTCCACCGC
>JANLFZ010000602.1 GCA_024653385.1 Thermoguttaceae bacterium
CCTCGCTCCCGACGGACCCCTCCGGCCGGGCCTCGATCCGACGCAATGCCTCGAGCATTCGGCTCATCGGTGCGTGTCCTTGTCGCCTCCCGTCTCCTACGGGTTCGTTGTCACGCGCGCCGCAGTCGCGCGAACAACTGGCGGTACTCGTGCCGCCGCACCGTCGCGATCGGGCGACGCTGGTGCCACTGGAAGTCCTCGCTCTCGTCCTCGACAACGATCTCCGGCAACTCGTCGTGGCCGGCCTTGGCGGCCGCGCTCGTAGGCCGACGGATGGGCACCGTCTGGCAAACGTCGATCACCTCGCGGTCTTGGCAGGACGCCCTGTCCGGCTCGGCCCGCGCCGGCCCCGATACGCTCTCGAAGTCGGTGTCGTTTGCGCCCGTAACTTGCCGGGCCGCTACCTCGACGGACACCCCGGGGGACCCGGCGGGCGGCGCGAACCGGTCCACAACGACTTCTTCCTCGACGAACCGCTCGCTGAACGGATTGCCGGGATCGTCGAACACGAGTTCCACCTCGGGCTTGATCGAGCCGGCAGGGTGAAACTCCTCCTCCAGCTCGCCCAACATCGCCTCGATGCGTTCGATCTGTTCGTCCGGTGCGACCCCGGTGGCCGCGATCGTGCCGTCGGCGGACACGACGGCCGGCGTCGGCTCCTTGAGGTCCTCGTGATCGCTCGTTGGTGCCTGGGCTGGGGCGGCGCGTGGCTCGTCGTCGAGATTGCCGAATTCGATTACGCCCGTGCCGGGCTTTGCAACGCGCGCCTCGCCGTTCCACGGCGTGGGAAGCTGCTGCAGGTCGGCCCATGCCTCTTCGATGGCCGTTCGCTCGACGTTCGTTCGGCCCGCGGCAAAGCACAAAACCAGCGCATGGTCGCAGACCTGGTTGATCAGTCGCGGTACCCCGTCGGTCGCCTGGTACACGGCGCTGCGCGCCTCGGCTGGGAACAGGCGGTCGGGGTCCCCACCCGACCAAACCACCTGATGGCGGACGTATGCCTCGGTCTCGCTGCGGTTGAGGGCCTCGAGGTAGCACCGCGAGGTCAGCCGCTGGCTGAAGGACGCAAGCCGAGGGCTGGCAAACCGCTCTTCGAGCGAGGGCCCGCCCGCGAGAACCACTCGGGTGCGAACCTGCCCGCCGTGGACGAGGTTCATCAGCATGCGGATTTCGTCGAGCAGACGCAACGGCAGAGTATGGGCTTCGTCGACCAGCAACAACATCCCTGCCGCGGCGCACTTGTCCGACACGAGGTAGTCGGCCAAGGCGAGGCGCAGCTCGCCTTCGTCCATTCCGCGGTAGGGTTGC
Source organism: Thermoguttaceae bacterium (assembly GCA_024653385.1). GTDB lineage: Bacteria > Planctomycetota > Planctomycetia > Pirellulales > Thermoguttaceae > JANLFZ01. The sequence goes on from JANLFZ010000602.1 coordinate 1,309, forward strand.
CCCAGGCCGTAGAGGATGGCCTGGAACAAGGCCCGACGCGTGCTCAGACCGCCGCTGGCGAGAACGACCACGCTAAACTGGCCGCGGAATTGCTCGGCCAGCGACTGGCACAAGAGCGTCTTGCCCGTCCCCGAGGGCCCGACCACAATCCCTGCCCCTTCGGCACGCTGGATGCAACGCGCAAGGCTTTGCCGGGCTGCCTCGATGGAAGCCGCCGGGAAGTACTGCTCAAGACTTGGAACCGAAGCAAACGGTCGCCTCTTGAGACCGAAGAAACTCTCGTACATGACCCGTTTTCCCTGGTCTTTCTGGATTGCGCAGTCCGAACCTGGCGCGCAACGCGAGCCGGCCCTACCTTTCTCCATTCGGCTGTGCGTGGCGATCGCCTGCACCTTGGGCTGGTGAAACGAGAGGTGGTTGAGTTCTCGGGTGGCCAAGGGATCGCCACGCCCTGGCCCCTTACCCTACAGGGTGTACCACAGCAGGGCGATGCACCCGAGAATCAGTGCCGAGCCCGAGGCCATCCATCCGAGACGCTCGGTGGCCAGGCGCCGTCTTGGCGCCGACCTAAGCGCCGCGCAAGCAACGCGCAACGAGCCCACCACCGGCACCGGCAATTGCGCCTGGACTTCCTCGACACTGGCCAAGGGGGGGTCGAGATCGGCGCCCGCCGAGACCATCAACACACCGGCCGCCACGGTCAGACCAGCCGCCAGCACGGTCAGTAAGAAACCCGGCGTCGGTCCCCCGGTCGGAGCTGGGTGGGTCGTATGCGCCAGACGCACAACCACCCAAGGCGTCGCGGCCGTCCGCTCCCAGGTTGCCAGCTCGGCCGCCTCGGCCTGTTGGAGGTTCCGCTCGGCGCGGTCGAGGGCCTCCTGATGTCGGCGATAGACCGCCAGTGACTCGGCGTGGTCGACCGAACGACGCACTGGGTTGGCAGGTCGGCTGGCCGGCTTGGGGGCCTCATTGGCCGGCTGCTTGGGCGCATCGGGTGTGAGGTTGCCCCCGCCGACCTGCGGCAACTCGCGGGGCACGGTGGATAGCCGTCGTTCGAGTTCTTCAAACCGGCGTTCCATCTCTTGAACCGCGGGATGCGCCGAGGTCCGATCGAGTCGCAAGATGGCCAGACGCTCGCGCGCTTGAGCGACTTCACGGTTCAATTCGATCCACTCGGGGTTCTGTACCGGCGATGCAGGGGTCTTACTTGTCGAGGAAGTCGCAGGCGGGGTTTTGTTCGCCATGGCCGCGGCGTCGGCTGTGGGCGTGTCGTCCTCGGATGCGGCCTGATGCTCCGCGAAATGCCTTTCGAGGAACCTCGCCAACTCGGTCCGCGCCCGATGGTAATCCTCGCGGGCCTGCTCGGTGGCGGCCCGGGCCGACTCGCGGCTGCGCCGCGCGTCGGCTTCGACCGCGAGTTGCCGTTCTTCTCGGGCCTGTTCGGCCAGGCTGTTGACGACGCATGCGGCTTGGGCGCCATCGGTAGCCGAGTAAGCCAACGTCACGTCGATTTGCCCGGCCCGATCGGTCCGGACCGAGACATCGAGGCCGCTTCGCAGTTCCTCGGCAGAAGGCCAGGACGGCGTCCCGCCTTCGCCTTGGCCGCCGGAGGCGCGCTGCCGCGCCTTGGTCAAGAACTCGTCGGATACCAGTCGCTGGCGAATCCTCTCGCGCTTTGCCCAGGGCTCACCGGGGGCCACCGAAAGGCCGCTTTCGTGCGCCGTCCACGACACTTGGGCCACGGCGGTGTGCCACACTTGGTTGAAGTGCCGGGCGCCGTTTGCTCCGTCGGTGCTGTCGCGAGTCTTGCCCAGGGCGACCGCGATCGCCACGGTCGCCGCGAACGCCAGCGCAGCACGACCCCAGCGGATCCGCGGCGTAAGAGCCGAACAACCCTCGGCAGCGCGACGTGTGGCAGACATCCCGTGTCCTGGCAGGCAATCCGTTGGTGGGCGTCCAAGGGCCCGTATCGTCATC
>JANLFZ010000603.1:0-1509 GCA_024653385.1 Thermoguttaceae bacterium
CGCGCGTCGGCTTGCTAACCACCGGTGATCAAGACCCCGGCCTCGCTTCAGAAGCTTGACGTTCCGCCGATGCGATTAATTGGGAAGCGCCGCTTTTCACAATGGGCCACCGACAAACGAGCACTTAGAGCGACGACGTTTAGCCACCCTCTAAAGGGCGCTTCCGCATTAAGATGAGCCGGTCATGTACCAGCACACCTCACTGTCCCCGACACCGTCCGACGCGACCGGCCGCGTGCTAGGTCGACGGCTTGCAGTAGTTCTTGCGAGACGGGGGTCCCCACGGACCCCACGAACCCTTAACTCCGCATTTGCTCGCCTTGACGACGGGCGTGCTCTGGTCCGGGCACTCCTTCTCACAACCGGGCCCGGTCCGCGTCCGACAATCTTCACTTGCGTGCTCCGTCAGGACTCCGCCGCCCGTCGTGCTGTACCCATTCCATGCCGATGTGAAGTCCGTTTCATTGCAGAAGTCCGGACCGGTAGCCCAGATGCAGGAACTCTCGAAGCACTCTGCGTTCGTGCAGGAAGCCCACGCCGACGTTTCATCCTTCAGCAGGATGCACACCGACAGAACGAGCCAAGCGAGCGCGACAGCCAGGTAGATTCGGTACAACATGCGGACACCCATGACAGTCACCTCCGGATTAGAAGACGAAATGCTCGCGCGGGCCAAAAGGGAGACCGCGCGACGCGATCCAATTCGCTTGCGGTTAGTCTCAAAAGCCTTCGTCGCAAATCGGTCACAGGCCCGTGACAGGCACCCTTCCCAATACCGCGCTCGCCAGCGGAAAACGCCTCTCAGCCAGCCGTCCTCCGCGCTCTGCGATAACGCAAGACAATGAGCACGACAAACAACAGAGCAAGCAGCACGTTCACTCTGAGGACCCATGTCCGAACGCCGGAATACCAAGGTGGCAAGCCGGCTTTGCCCGGCTCGGACGAAACGATCTGCGAATAGGTCGCCCCACGGAGCAGTTCATCGGCCGTTATCACGCGCTCGCCTCCGCCTTCCAACGTAATGTACTGCGTGTTCGATCGCGTATCCCTCACCCATGTGCCAGGCGGAAACGGAATATCGAACCGCTCGATGGGAATGGATTCGTTAATCTTTAGATCCGTAATCCCTATCCGATAGGCTTGCCGTAGTTCGCTATTCGGATTCAAGAACATGCCGTCCCAAGTATCTGGGACCCAACCCTGCGTCTTGTGGGGTACGTAGGAGATCGTCAACAGCACTGCCGGTCTACCCCCCCAAGATTCCAAATATCGGACCGGAACAAATCCCCGATCTCTATCCACCCAAACAGTGGATACCATCGATGACGTCGGACTTCGATACTCGATCGCAACACAGTGGTGGCCATTCCAAGTTGCCGACTCGTTCGCGACGACGAAGTCCTGAGCGCGCCACTCGGACAATTGTGCATCCAGTGGGCGGAAAACCATGAGAAGCGGCTTGAGTGACAATGTAACGGCATCTTTAGACCGCTGCGTGGCGTAAACCGT
>JANLFZ010000603.1:1519-2062 GCA_024653385.1 Thermoguttaceae bacterium
TAATGGGGAACGTGTACATTTTCGCCAGTGTGCCGTTAAAGCCACTGCGATATCTGTCCCGCTTGCCGGCAGGAACGATGGTTAGCGGCGTTGGATCCGCAGAGTCCGTTTCGTAGTAAAGCCGTCCCTGGTTATCAAATCCACAGAGCGATTGCGGGACCAAGACGGTTGTATCTTGGGGTGGCTCGATCCGACCCGAGCGTGCCGCGCTGCTATCTCCTATAAATACGCGCTCCTCGCGCCAGGTAGCCTCCACGGTGGCGACGCGCGCTTGTCGATCGATCCACGTTCTCATTATTCGGCCAAGGATCCCCTGCGGTGTCGTCTCGCCAGCGATTGCTGATACCGACGAGGCCAGGCAAACGAAGAGCAGCGTTGCGTTTATCTTCCTGATACAGGTCATTCCCGTCTCCTTTGGAATCCACGAGCACGGCGGCTGTTCCGTTAATCAGCCTTAGTCCATGGTGCCCGGTCCGTCATGCCGTAGTATGAGACAGGCACGGCTATGTCAAAACACTTGTGTTCGCCGCAGGTTTGAAGCCT
>JANLFZ010000603.1:2072-3280 GCA_024653385.1 Thermoguttaceae bacterium
AGTTGTTGAGAATTCGCACCAGGCCGCCGTGCATGAACCTCCAGAGAATATAATAACGAACCCACCGCAACGGGACCGAAGTTGACTATGCCTGGCCATGCCAATACGCGGTTTTGCACGCTGCCGAGTGCGGTTATGTGGGGACCGTATAGTTCCACCCCATCACGGGCGATTGGACGTAACTCGACGTCAAACGCGAAATGCGAGCCCGGTTCCATGCGGCCCACCATCGGTGCAACGACAAGCTCAAACCGGTGTCCGATCGTGTCCAACGCGGTCAGCGTGGCTGTGCCAAGAGGCGGCCGCGCGAAAACGTTGACGCTCCGCAGAGGAACATGCGATTCGATAAACGCAGTAGCGGTCGGCACCGAATCGCTTGTCACCCTGTCACCGAAACCAAGAACGCTTGGCGTGACGTAGTACTCACTTCGTATCGAACCCCGAATCGTCCAGATTGGGTGCCTGATGGTGCCGATGATTTGAGGGGCGATGGTTGCGGAGTAATGGCGAAACCTCAATTGAGCGGCGTCGTCCGACGCCGGTCGCAAATCCAGGAACGCCTCGATTTTCAATTGCCCGTGCGCGGGTACTGTTACTGGGGCATCGCGAACCACCGCGCATTTGCAGGAGGAGGCAAAGCCGGAAACGACCACATCGGAGGACGTGACATTGCGAATGAGGATTGGCAACCGATAGTCACGAATGGGCGGTGCGGCGTCGAATGAGAGGCTAACTGCCGCTACCTCGATCGGAGGCCCGGGAATGAACAGGCAGCAGACCAAGGCCACGGTGAGCATCACGCCCCCGATGGGGACAAGAAACAAGACCGTTCCGCGTTGCGGCGAAAGTGAATAATTGTTAAGCGGGCGCCAGACGAGCAGTGCGAGCAGGACAACGACATCGAGGGCGATGGTTTGCGCCGGGCTGACTGAAACGGCGCCGAAACAGCCACAGGTTGACTCTCCCTCGATGATCTTGTACCCTGAAACAACTGCAAAACCGACGAAGCACATAACCGTCGCTGCCCATGAGGCGCGGCGCGCAATGCCGCTCAGCAGCCACACGCCGAGCAACAACTCACACTCAGTAACCGTCAGTATGAACCACCGCGAGTGCATTATACCGTCCCCGACGGTAGCTTCGGTGGCGAGTTGATGCGCTTTCAGGCCCGCCGCGGTCACTAGCAGCAGCCCGAGGAAGATGCGGAG
>JANLFZ010000604.1 GCA_024653385.1 Thermoguttaceae bacterium
GCCGCACGCCGGTTTGCACCGCCGGCAGGTGAACAGGTCGTTCAGGAAGCACACGACCCGGTCCTTGACGGGGTGGCAACGGCGGCACTTGACCTGCTCGCAGCAGGGTTCGCAGGCCGGAGCGCAAGCCTTGACGGGCTCACAGGCGGGCTCGCAGACCGGCTTGCACTTCTTGACTTTGCGGACCGGCTTCTCGCAGCAGGCCGGGGCGCACGGCTCGGGAGCCGGCGCACAGGCCGGTTTCTCGCACGCCGGAGCGCAGGCCTTGACCGGCTCGCAGCAGCAATCGACTTTGCCGCACCGGTGGCAAGCAAACAGGTCGCGCAGCCCGCGGAACAAGTCGCACCGCTTGGGCCGGCAGCAGGGATCGCAGGCCGGGGCACAAGGCTCCGGCGCACACGCCTTGGGCTGCTCGCAACAAGCCGGCGCCGTACAAACGCCGCACGTGCCGCAGCCGCCGCAGTTCAGGCCCGAAATGCGGCCGAAGAGGTCGCCAAACCCCTGGCTGCACAGGGCCACGCTCAACACGAGCGCTCCAAAGACGATCTTGCCTTTCATTGAGCAGACTCTCCTTTACAGTGAACTGGGGGGTTCTCATCCCGTTCGCCTGACCGCCGCCGGAGCACCGCACGCGGCCGTTTTCGCCCAAGTGCTCCTTCCGTGGGTGGGTTCTCCCATGGGATAGAACCGACTTCGTGTCAGCGGCTTCAGCGGGGGAAGGTGGGTCGCTACCCGCAGTTCGCACGGTGTATAGTCGTCAGGGCCGTCGAGCCAATCCGTAGCCCGAGATCCAGTACCGGTTGCCTGACGCGCCCTTGAACGTGCCACCTCGGCACGTCAGTCTCTTTCAGGGCTAGTGTTCCGTATCGGCACCGTTGCGAAGGACCCTTGAATACGTGGAAGTAGTTTTCAGCAAAAGGTTTACTGCAACCGTAGCGCAAAGATTGCCGGGTAGGCAAATCGGAGAAAGTCCGGTGTCTTTATGGTCTTCCTCGGTATGACTTGATGGTGCCTCCCTTGCGCCACCGTCAGACTCCCCGGACGTCTTGCCGCATCCCACACGCGCAAGACCTCCCCGGGGCACGCCTCGGCGACTCGGTCGCTTCGTGGTCCAGGCCGTGCTCTTCTGCTACAATCCCTTCACGCCGGAGGAGAATAGCGTAACCGTTCACGGGGACTGTCCCGATTTTCGCGGCGAAGGAGCGCGAAAACGTACCTGCCCCCCGCCTGGGAACGGTGACCCCGCGTGGGTCCAAGTAGAGAACGTGGTTTTCGGGAGCCCTGGGATGAAGCGATTCACCGTAGTCGACTTCGATTGCGTGGCCGAGGTCCCTTGCCCGTGCGGCACCTCGCGCCGCGCTTTGGCCGATGTCCCCGAGTTTCCCGGGACGGTTCATCGGACCACGATCACGGGCGTGGCCCAAGCGCATTTCCATCGCCGGCTGACCGAGACGTATTACGTGCTGGAGTGCGAGCCGGACGCCGCGATCGAGTTGGACGGCCAGCGCGTCGCGGTGCGTTCCGGCACGTGCGTGGTCATTCCGCCGGGGGTGGTCCACCGGGCCTTGGGCCGGATGACGATCCTCAATATCGTGTTTCCCAAGTTCGATCCCCAGGACGAGGTGCTCACCGACGCATGAAGGCAGTATCCATGCGACCGACCTTGAAACGATGGCGGCCTGTTGTCCACCTGGTGTTTGTCGCCGTGTTGGCAGGAGCGACACGCGGGGCCGAGAAGCCGCCGGCCGTGTCGGCAGACTGGCCGCAGTGGGGCGGCTCGCCCGCGCGGAACAACGCGGTGCGCGCCCGGGGACTGCTCACGGAATGGAACGTCGGCCAGTTCGACAAGAAGACGGGACAATGGTTGGGCGGGCCCGAGGCAAAGGGGATCCGCTGGGTCGCCCGGCTTGGCAGCGAGAGCTACGGAACCCCCGTCGTGGCCGGCGACAAGGTCTACTGCGCCACGAACAACGGGGCGGGCTACTTGGCGCGCTATCCGGCCTCGGTCGACCTGGGGTGCCTCTTGTGCTTCCGCCGCGGCGACGGCAAGTTCCTCTGGCAGCACTCGGTCGAGAAACTCGGCGACAGCAACCTCGACTGGCCGAAACAGGGCATTTGCAGCACGCCGCTGGTCGAGGGCGATCGGCTCTGGATCGTCACCAACCGCGGCGAAATCGTCTGTCTGGATACCGAGGGCTTCGCCGACGGCGAGAACGACGGCCCGTACCAGTCGGAAAAAGCGACCGGGCCGGGCGAGTCCGACGTGGTCTGGTCGTTCGACATGCGGCGTGCCTTGGGCGTGGTGCCGCGGTACATGACCAGTTGCTCGGTGACCGCGGCCGGCGACTTGATCCTCAGCGGCACCTCGAACGGCGTGGATATCAAGGATCAGATCCCCGCCCCCGACGCGCCGAGTTTCATCGCGCTGGACAAGAAGACGGGCAAGCTGGTCTGGGCCGACAACTCGCCCGGGCGGAACCTGCTCGACGGCCAGTGGTCGTCGCCGGCGTTCGGCGTTCTGGGCGGCGTGCCCCAGGCGATTTTTGCCGGGGGCGATGGTTGGGTCTACAGCTTCGAGGCCGGGCCCACCGAGGACGGCAAGCCGAAACTGCTGTGGAAGTTCGACTGCAACCCCAAGGAGGCGAAGTGGGAAGGCGGTGGGCGCGGCCGGCGCAACCAGATCGTCGCCACCCCGGTCGTCTACGAGGGCCGCGTCTACGTGGCGACCGGGCAAGATCCCGAGGCCGGCGAAGGCGAGGCCGACCTGTGGTGCATCGATCCCACCAAGCGCGGCGACGTGAGCCCCGAGATCGTCGTGGATGCCGGCGGCAAGCCCGTGCCGCCCCAGCGGACCGTCGCCGCCGACAAGACGGCGGGCCATCAGGTCAAACCCAACCCGAACTCGGCCGCGGTGTGGGGCTATCGGGGCAAGGGAGGCGATGGCACCGGCAGCGAGAAGAAGTTCGAAGCGGTCATGCACCGCAGCCTGGGAATGCCCGCGATCCAGGACGGCATCCTCGTGATCGGCGATTTCTCCGGGTTGGTTCACTGTCTCGACGCGCGCACCGGCAAGGCGCACTGGACGCACGACTTGCTCTCGGCCGTGTGGGGCTCGCCCCTGATTGCCGATGGGAAGGTCTACCTCGGCACCGAGGATGGCGACGTGGTGGTCCTCGCGCACGGACCGGAACTGAAAACGCTGGCCAAGAACGCGATGGGCATGGGGCACAACTGCCCGATCGAGTCCTGCACCTTGTCAACCTTGATGTCCATTTCTA
>JANLFZ010000605.1 GCA_024653385.1 Thermoguttaceae bacterium
ACCGCGCCCGGCGCCGCGGGCGAGGCCGCGGCGCCCGGGGTCTTGGCCACCGAGTATTGTCCCACGCTCTTCTGGTCGGCGGGCTTGCCCAGGGCGATGTTCTTCTGCGGATCGTCGGCCGCGTAGACCTCGACCTCGTCCAAGGCGAAGGAACACCGGCCGGGCACGTCGAGCCGGACGATGCGGGCCGAGACCCCCTTGCCCCGAAGATCGACCACCAGGGGCTTCTTCTCCAGCACACCCAAGAACGGCTCGCCCTGGTGCTGGTAGATCACCTTGAACTCGCCGCCGGGGCGGTCGCTAACGAGCACGCGAAGGTTCTTCGTCCGGGCCGCAGTGTTCCGCTCGGTGCGGTTGTAGACCACCACCCGGTCGAGCGCGTAGACCTTTCCCAGATCGACCTGCCACCAGGGGTCTTGCTCGGCGCTGGCCGTGTGAAAGCCGTAGCTGCCGTTCTTGATGCCGTCGCAACCGCCGGCCGCGTCCTGGGCCGTGGTGACCGGCTGGGCCTTGGACTGGACCGCCGGGCCCCCGAAACGGCGGTCGCGGTCGATCCAGTCGGCCTCGACCATCGCTCGAACCGCCTCGCCCACATCGACGGCCTTTGGCGGCTTCGGAGCGGGCCGCTCGGCCGCCTGCGCCTTCGAGGCGGCGACGCACACGCTCACGGTAGCCGCCGCGATCAACGCCCAATGCCGGCAGCCAGTCGCACGGGGACGGGTCTGCATGGCAATTCCTCCTGCGATTGGAGCCCAGGTCCGACAGACGCACCACGGCCCCCATTATAGGCAGGGGGGAAGCAAGCCCGCAACCGCGGTTGGCGATCGTCGGAGCCGGGGGCCAGCGAGTGGGTAGGCGCGGATCCAGTGGCACGCCCAGAGCGAAGCGACGGGCGTGACGGTCCGCGAGGGGACCCAACCACGCCCTTCGTTCCTCAGGGCGTGCCACCCGACGCGCGATCCCCTAGCGATTCGTGCCGGAATCGGGGATCGGGAACACCCAGCCCGACTGCAAGACGTCTTGATCGGCGGTTGCCGTGCGCCAGCCGGGCCGCTCGTTGGATTGGACTTGGTAGCGGCCCAAGCCCGCGCCCTGCGGCGTGAAGAGGATCAGCTTGACCTTCATCCCGGCACTCCACAGAAACGGCGTGCCGGGCGCGAGGGTCCGCTTCTCTGGGAAACGCCACTCGGACCATTCCAGAGGCACGGGGACACCCTTGGGGAAGTACCGGAACGGCTCGCCGGTGAACGGGTCGGCTGGGATCTTGTCGAAATACGGACCGACCAGCGCGTCGAGCTTCTCGGGCAGTTCGTTGTGCTCCAGGCGCCACGCATGCAAGGCGAGGAGCAGTTGGGTGGCCCGGCGATGCGTCTCCATCGTCGCCATGTCGCGGACGATCTGGCGTCCGTCCATGAATACGACATCCGCGACGAACGGCCACTCGCGCTGCCACTGTTGCCACATGGGGCTTGGCTCTCGCTGGTCATCCTCGATGACCTTCTGGCCCGCGGCCGCCCTTTGCTCCGCGGCAAGGCAAGCGGCTAGGTTGTCGGCCGTCATGCGGTTGAGAAGCCGCACAGCTCGCGCCCGCTCCCACGGCATGTAGCACCGCACGAGCCGCAAGAGGCTCATCGTGTTCTCGTCGAGCCGGGCGGCCTTCAACAGGTCCAGCTTGGCTTCGAGCATTTGTTCGGCGTAGAGATGATGCCACTTGATCGCGTCGCACCGCGAGGGCAGGTTCGCCGTGATCCGCCGGACGCGGCGCAGCGCCTCGGCGACCCGCTTTGCCGTCTGGCCCGGGCGCGTCGCCCAGATCGTGAGGCGGTCGTAGACCCGCTGTTCGACCCGGTCGGCGTCCGCCGGCCAATGGGCGCGCACGCGCATGTGGGCCGAGATCCGCAGGGTCGCCAGGTAGCGATCGAGGGCCTCGTCGAGCTTGCCCTCCAACTCGAGTTGCTTTGCGCTGATGACCACAAGATCGGCCAGAAGTGGCCCGTCAACCTCGCGGCGCAGGTAGGCCGGATCCACGAAAAAGTTCGCCGCCTCGCGCCGGCTGGCTTCGAGCGTCAGCCGAAGGGCCTCCTGGTTGTTCGCCAACAACCGCTTCTCAAACGGACTGAGCCGATCGGCACCCCGTTCATCGTCACGCGGCGGCTCCTCGGCGGGCGGTTGGCCGGGCGCGCCTCCGCCGCCAGACTGTTTCTCCGCCTCCTTCCGCAAGAACGCCAAGACTTGATCCGATGCCTGGCGATAGAGCGCCATCGTGGCCGCTTCTTCTGGCGTGAGGGGACGCGCGAACTCGGCCGGATCGAATCCCAGATCGACCCACGGGATCTCATGCACGCGAACCACCGGTACGGCCGCGAGGATCGCCCCCATCGGAACCACCACCGGGGCGATCGCCCGCAGGCGCGATCGCCAGGCCGTGCGTTCCGTGAGCCAGTCGGGGGCTCGCAGCCACGTGGCGAAGAGAAACGCGATCGGCAGCGGGGCAACGGACCAGAGCCAGCTCATTTTGAGCCAGTTCATGAATCCGGCCCAGGCGGCGAGGCAGAAGGTGAGCACGATGCCTGCCACCGCGGCGAGAATCCCGCTCTGGAAGTACATCGAGCAAAGCTGTCCGCACGAGTAGGCCAGCAAGACAAAACCCGCGACGATCAAGGCCGCGGTCGCCGTTTCTTGGCTCGGCGCCGTGGCGATCAACAGAGGCAGCACGGCCGCCAAACCGACCGCGGCCACCGACATCCACACCAGGTGTCGGCTGAGCCACACCAGGCGCGGGCGCACGCCGCGGTCGGCCAGGAACCGGAACGAGCTTGCCGACTGGTCGGCCAGGAACACACTGGCGCCGAGCAATGGCGCCGCGAGGTAGGCCGTCATGGCGAGCAGGACGATGACCACGTCGAACACCGGCATGCGCTCCAGGGCGCCGAACGGGCGTCCGCGGCCGGTCAGTCCCACGACCAGGAAGACCAGCAGGGGCACGAGCATCACGCCGAACGCCAAGATCAGCCGAGACGACTGGCATGCATGTTGCCAGACCAGCCGGCCGAGCATCGTCGCGGTACGTCCCGAGGCGCCGGCAGCGTCCTCTTGCGTCCCAGCGGTGGCTCGCGCCCGGGCTCGCCGCCGCGCCAGCCGGCCCGGCTCGTCGAGCCAGCGCCATCCCATCGCCACGTCGGCCGCGGCCACCAAGGCCACGACGAGCAAGCGATACGGCACGGCGGCCACGTAGGCCGACATGTCCTGCAACTGGGTGCGCTGGCCGGCC
>JANLFZ010000606.1 GCA_024653385.1 Thermoguttaceae bacterium
CGGAGACCGGCGGCACAGGCGCTGCAACGTGGCCTCGGCCTCGGCGATCTGGTTCAGGTCGAGGCGGAGCCGGGCAATCTCCAGATCGTAGCTCGGGTTGGCCGGCTCCAAGGCCGACAACTCCTCCAAGAGCCGGACCGTCTCGGCCAGCTTGCCCGACTGCCGGCTGCGCCATGCCAGGGCCTGGCGGCACGCGATGGCCGTGGGATCCATCGCCGCCGACCGGCGCCACAAGGTTTCGGCCTCCTCCGCCTTGCCGTGCGCGTGGTACACCTGGGCCGCACTGGTATAGAGCTGTGCGAACTCGGCGCGGACCGCCGCAAGGTCGTTGTACTGGCGAAGGTCGGTCTGCCGCCGTTTTCGCTCCTCGTCGCGCAGCCGGCGGAATTCGTCCATGCATTTTCGGGCCTCTTCGGCCTCGCCCAGCCGTGCCAGGGCATTGGCCAGGCCCAACCGGATCCCGGCGTGATGGGGATCGAGGCGAGCCGCTTGCAGGTAGCTCTGCTTCGCCTCGGCGTGCCGGCCCGCATGCGCGTAGGCCATCCCCAACAGATCGAAGGCCCGCGCCGATCGGGGGCTCAACCCGATCAGCTCCGTCAGAACGGCGATCGCCTCGTCGACCTGGCCGGCATTGATCAGGGCGTCGGCAAGGTCCTCGCGGAACCCGAATGCCCGCGGCGCGAACTCGACGGCCTGGCGGAACCATTGGGCCGCCTCGCGGTGGTCACCCCGACGAAGCGCCGCCGCGCCCAACCCCGCGCAGGCGTACGCATAGCGCGGGTTGAGGGCGAGACACTTCTTCCACGTGGCCACCGCCTCCGCGGTGCTACCGCGAAGAAGGTGGCATCGCGCCAAGACCTCCAGGGCGTCCGGATCGTTGGGAAAGGCTGCCGCCAGGGCCTCGACGACGCGGGTTCCCTCGGCAATCGTCGCCTCCGGGGTCGCCGGCAGCGGCGCGTCGGCCTCGGGCAGCGGACCACCCGCGGCGAACAAGACGAGTGCCAAAACAGAATCGCAAAAGCGAAGGATGATACAACGTCCTCGCGCTTCGATGCACGGTCTTGATTGCCGCCCCGACCGATCCTTCGGAGCCGCAAAACCAACACGACGAAAATTCTATCACCGCCAGCAAGGGGCATCAAGGGGCCCGAGCCTCGACCCTCAAGGAGGTCGCCGGGAACGTCGGCCGTTCGCCCTGCCGGTCATTCGTCGGGCTGCTCGATGACTTCGAGCAATCGCCGCCGGGTCTCTTGGAGGTGATGCGCCGACTCGACCTTCGCCCCGGACTGGTCGGTCACATAGAACACGTCGACCACCTGATCCAAATAGGTGCCGATCTTGGCGCGCCACACCGAGTACCCCAGTTCGAACAGCGTCCGGGTAATCGCGTAAAGCAATCCGCGGCGATCGAACGTCACGACGTCGATGATCGTGTAACGGTCCGAGGTGTGGTTGTCGATGTGGACGCGCGTGGGAGCCGTGGCGGCCGCGGGCTGCTGCGTCGCGCCGGGTTGCCACACGCGGCGAAATCGAGGGCGCTTGCCCTCGGTCAACAGCGACTCGACCAGCGACCGTTGGATTTCCTCGAGGCGGTGAGGCGGCGGCTCGCCCGAGTAGTCGGGGTCGTACACCCAAAACCGGTCGAGCACCATGCCCTCGGCCAGGGTGTAGATCTGGGCGGAGAGGATCTCCAGGCCGTGCCCCGACAGCGCGCCGGTCAGCTTGTGGAAGATGCCCGGCGTTACGTCCTCGCTCGTCCCCACGGTGAATTGCACCGTGCCCGAGTCGCGCTGGTAGCGCCCTTGGGCCTTCACCTCGCCCGGCGCCAGCGCGGCCAGAAGTCGCAGATCGTCGGCGATCTGGGCGGGATCGGTCGTGGTGAGGTACGCGGCGGGGAGGGCCTCGATTTGGACGGCCAGCTTGGGGGGCAGCTGGTCGGGGCCAAGCAGGTCGCGCACCGCCTGGCGCCGGCCCTCGAGGTACTCCTGCCGGCTGGTGCCCGGGCTCTCCCCGGCCAGATGCTGCATGGCACGGTGAAAGAGGTCGGCCAGCACCTCGGCCTTCCAACCGGTCCAGGTGTCGGGCCCGACGGCGCCGAGGTCCGCGGCGGTAAAGACGAACAGCGTCTGGAGGCGCTCGGGCGAACCCACCTCGGCGGCGAAACGGACAATCGTCTGCTCGTCGCTCGTGTCGCGCCGGAGGGCCACGTGGTTCATCAAGAGGTGTTTGGAAACGAGAAACTCGAGGTGATCGGCCTCCTCGTCGTCGAGTCCGAGTCGGCGCGCCGTGTCCCGGGCGATGCGGCGCCCGACTTCGCTGTGGTCCTCGGGATAGCCTTTGCCCAGGTCGTGGATCAAGAGCGCCAAGTGGAGCACACGTTTTTGGGCAATCGCCCGGTAAACCCGGCCCAGGGGCCCCGAGTCGGCCACCAGATCCACCGCCCGCTCCACCGCGCGGAGACAGTGCTCGTCCACCGTGTACTTGTGGTACTGATTGAATTGGAGCAGGCCGCGGGCGTGAGAGAACTCGGGAATGAACCGTTCCAGCAGTCCGACCTCGTGCAGCCGGCGGAGCAATTCGCCCAGGCGCCCGGGATGCTCCAATAGCGCGGTGAAGTGCCGGCAGGCCTCCGGCGGAATCTCCGTGGCAAGCGACGGCACTTCCCGGCGGATGGCCTCCCACGTCTGGACGGCGATCTGCTTGTCGTAGAGACTGGCCAACTCGACCAGGTGCATGATCGCCGCGAGGTTGCCGCGGAGCCGGCGCAGGGCCGGCCGGGTGGCGAGGATCTCGGTGGGACCGGCGAGCAATCCGCCGGGCACGCGCCGGCCGAACAGCGAGGTCCAGAACTTCGTCCACCGCGGCGCCGCCCGGGCCTTGGCCAAGAGCCACGCGGCCAGATGGCTCACTTCGCCGGTATGCCGGAAGTACTCGCGCATGAATTGCTCGACGGGAAGCATCCCCTCGGCGGGCGCGCAACCGCAGGTTTCGGCAATGCGGACCTGGTCGGCGCGGCTGAGCACGTCGCCGGGCTTGCCCGCCGCAAAGTGCAGCTCATTGCGGAGCCACAACAGAAACTCCACGGCCGCTTCCAGACGCCGTACGTCTTCGGCCGAGAGGACGCCCAGCGCGACCAGATCGCCGGGGTGGCGTGCCCCCCAGCGAACGGCGGCGATCCAGCGGATCAGGTGCGCGTCGCGCAGGCCGCCCCGCGATTTCTTGAGGTTGGGCTCCGAC
>JANLFZ010000607.1 GCA_024653385.1 Thermoguttaceae bacterium
TTCACATCAAGAGCCCAGCGCGGCTTCGCGGCGCGGCGGGAGCGCCGCAGCCAGCGGGCCGCCGGTCCAAGGCGGCGCAGACCGCTGCGACCACCGAGCCGCCGGCCACGGAGGTCAGCCAGGAGGCGATGCCCAGCGCCGAGCCGGAGCGCGGCAAGGCGAAGCGGGCCAAGGCCGAAGCCAAGCCGAAGAAGATGAGCGGCCTGGACGCCGCGGCCAAGGTGCTCGAAGAGAGCGGCCAGCCGATGAACGCCAAGGAGATGATCGACGCGGTGGAGGCCAAGGGTTACTGGAAGTCGCCGGGCGGCAAGACGCCGCACGCCACGCTCTACAGCGCGATCATCCGCGAGATCAAGGCCAAGGGCTCGGAGGCCCGGTTCCGCAAGGCCGACCGCGGCAAGTTCGCCCACGCCTAGCCCAGCGCCGCGGCACTCTTCCCTTCCCCCAAATGCCCCGGGTTCCCCCCCGGGGTTTCTTACGGCCGCCTCTGGCCCCCGGGCTTTTTCGGGCGATTCGGCCACCCAATAAAAGCCGCCCCTTCTGACACAAAGAACGAGCCCGAAGCTGCGACCCTGTTTGGACTTATGGCTTCTGGAATTAGCTGGACAAAACGTCGCGGATGAGCGACTGTTACCACTGTTACGAGGGGTATGCGACCCACCCATACAAGGAACCGCACGATGAACGCCAACGACCTCAGCTTCGGAATCGAGATCGAGACGATTGCCCCCGACAGCGCCGTGCAAAACGACGGCCTGCGGATTGGCCCGTACAAGCGCGGAATCCAGGTGCCGTACCTGCCAGCGGGATGGAAGGCCGAGGCCGACGGCTCCATCGACAACGGCAACGGGGGCCACAAGTGCGAGATCGTCAGCCCGGTCCTGCGCGGGGCCGAGGGGCTGGCCCAGGTCGCCGACGTCCTCAGAACGCTCGAGGCCAAAGGCCACCGGGTCAACGCGAGCTGCGGGGTCCACGTTCACGTCGGGTGGAAGCGCGAATGGCCCAGCATCGCGCTGGCCCGCCTGGTCACGATTGTGGCCTACGTCGAGAAGGGCCTCTACGCCATCACCGGCACGAAGTCGCGCGAGCGAGGCCGGTATTGCGGCGGGGTGCGGAAGTACGGGAACGAGAAGGACGCCAAGCCCAACCTCGACCGCGACCGCTACCACGCCTTGAACCTGACGAACCTCGCCCGCGGCTCGAAGGACACGGTCGAGTTCCGCGTCTTCTCGGGAACCACTAGCGCGATCAAGGCGGTCGGCTGGATTCAGGTCTGCCTCGGATTGGTCGAGCGGGCCTTGAGCGCCAAGCGGATGCCGAAGTGGAACCCCGGCGCGCTTTCCGGCGGGTGGAAGAAGGCCGGCCCCGGCCAGAGCGAGGCCGAACGCCTGATCGGATACCTGGCCTGGGGCGCGGGCTACGCCCGGATTCACGGTGGCAAGCAGTACGGATGGATTTCGGACGCCATCCCCCAAGACGAGATCAAGGCCGAGTTCCGCCGGTTGGCCAAGAAGTACGACGCCCAAGCCTAACCCAGAAAGGAACGCACAACGATGTGCGGAGTGTTCGGATTCATCACGAAGAACGGGAGCGGGCCGGACCTGGCCCGCCTGCGGCGAATCGCCGCGGAAACGCAACGTCGGGGCCACCACGCGTTCGGACTCGCGTGGCTGGGCCCCGATGGCGACATCCATACCTTCAAGCGCCCCGGCCCCGCCACGGCCAACCTGGGCGACCTCGACGCCTGCCGCGGCGCGACGGTCGTGATTGGCCACTGCCGCTGGGCCACGCACGGCCGTCCCGAAGACAACCGCAACAACCATCCGCACCGGGCTGGCCGCGGTTGGTTCGTCCACAACGGCGTGGTCACGAACCACGACGCCCTTGTCCGCCGCTTCCGTTTGGCCCCGCAGACGGAATGCGACAGCGAGGCGCTCGGGTTGTTGATGGCTCGGTTCCCCGGTGCGCTGGGGCTGCGGGCGGCGCGGACTGCCGAGGTGGCCGACGGGCGACTGGTGATCCTCGGCGTGTGGCGGAATCCGGCCCGGCTGCTGGTCGTGCGGAATGGCAACCCACTCTCGTTCGGCGAGACCGCCGGTGGGTTCTACTTCGGCAGCCTGCCGGGCGAATTGCCCGGGCGCGTGCTCTCGATCACGGACGAGTACGCCGGCGTCCTGGCCTACCAGGACGGCGAACTGAAGCACGAGGCTTTCTCGATTGAGAGGTGAACCATGCGTTACCTGACCACCACCGAAGCCGCGAGCGTTTTGCACGTTGACCCCAGCCGGGTCCGGCTGCTCTGCAAGCTGGGGCGGATCGAGACGATCAAGATCGGCAACACCTACGCCATCCCGGAGCACGAGTTGGAACGCTTCGCCGCGCTCCCGCGACGCGCGGGCAGGCCGCGGCGCAACGCGGACGACGGCCGCCAGTCGCCGGCCAAGTCCACGACGTGCATCTCCCACGGGTAATTTCGCCATCGACGCCTGCTCCTTCATCCCCGCGGCCGCGCGGGGTTCTCTTCGGCCTGATCGGCCACGCGAAGGTAGGTCACCGGCTTGCCCAACTCCCGGGCGATGGCGATCTCGGCCTGGACACCGACGCTCTCCTGCCAGCCATCGAGCATAAGCACAGCCACCTCGTCGCACGCCTCCAGGTAGCGACGGTCGTGCCGCGACCAGAACCGCCAGTCGAGCGGAACTCCGAAGGCACAGATCGCATGGCTGTGCGCGATGGGCGAGAAGACGGTCTGCCCCTGACGGATCATCGCGGCCGCAGCGCGGCAGGCCGCCTCGAAGCGCTGCTGGCGAACAGCCGGATCGTCGGACGTGTACGGCGAGCAGAGGTAGATCATACGCTGGCCTCCGCGATCTCGACGGGCGCCACGGCCGGCTCGCGCTGGGCCTTCTTGCCCGTGAAGTTCTCCCAGCGTTGGACGATGACGTCCGAGTACAGCGCGTCCAACTCCATCAAGAACGCTTGGCGGCCCGTCTGCTCTGCGGCGATGAGCGTGCTGCCGCTGCCGCCGAAGAGGTCCAAGACGTTCTCGCCAGCCCGCGAAGAGTACTGCATGGCCCGCACTGCCAACTCGACGGGCTTCTCCGTCAAGTGAATCATCTTGTTCGGATTGACCTTCTTGACGTGCCACAGGTCGGTGGCGTTGTTGGGTCCGAAGAACTGGTGTGCCGCCCCTTCTTTCCAGCAGTAGAAACACCACTCATGCGCGCCCATGA
>JANLFZ010000608.1 GCA_024653385.1 Thermoguttaceae bacterium
CCAGGAACAAGAGAAAGAAGAACACCGCCCCCACGAAGCGCCCCAGGGGCATGGCCTGGAACACCATCGGCAGCGTCTTGAAGCCCAGGTCGTACGACGAGGCCTCGGCCGAGGCCAGCACGGCCTCGCGTCCGAGGAAGACGAAGGCCGCGGGAATGGTGATCATGCCGCCCAAGGCCACCTCGCAGAACTCGTTGCCCGCGCAACTCGCCAGGCCCGACAGCGCGATGTCGTCCGTCGGCCGCAGGTAGCTGGCATAAGTGATGATGATGCCGAAGCCGATCGCGACGCTGAAGAAGATCTGGCTTGCGGCTTCCATCCACATCTGCGGATTGCTCAGGGCCTCGAGAAAGCCCACCTCGTCGGTTCGCGGGTTCCAGGTGAAGCCCAAGCCGTTCAGGACGTTCAACTCGGGCCGGCCGGGGTCCGGCGTGCCCAGGGTGAGCACCCGCACCAGCACCACCAGCGCGCAGATCACCAAAGCCGGCATGGCCCAGCGGCAGAACCACTCGATGCCTTTCGACAAGCCGCGGTACACCAGTGCCAGGTTCAGCGTGCAGCACAGCGCGACCAAGCCGAGCGTGGGCAGGCCCTGGCGGCTGAAAAGCGAACCGTGCCCCGTGGCGCCCACGAACCGGTCGAAGAAATCGAGGTACGCCTTCTTCTCGAAACCCAGATCGAGATGGCCCGCCAGCATGTGCCACGCATAGCCGAGACACCAACTCTCGACAAACACGTAGAACATGTAGACGATCACCGGGACGATCACCACCAGGGTGCCGGCGTAGGCGGCCGCGCGGCCCGGCCGGATCGCGCGGAAAATGCCCGGCCCCGAGTTGAACCCCCGCGAACCCCCGAAGCGTCCCAGGGCCCACTCGGCCCAGGCCAGGGGAAGCCCGAGCAGCAACAGGGCGGTGAAGTAGGGAATCATGAACGCCCCGCCCTCGTACCGCGCGGCCAGCCCGGGGAAACGCAAGAAGTTGCCCAATCCCACGGCCCCGCCGGTGACCGCCAACACAACGCCGACGCGCGTGCTCCACGACTCCGGTCTTCGGGCCGGCCGATCGGACATGGACAGGTTCCCTGGTTGGTGCATGGTTGCCCAACGTATTGTTCGGCAGGCCGTCGACGGCGCCAAGACACCTTGCCTGCGTGGGCGCGTGCTTGCTTCCGGTGGGGCGGTGGGCTATCCTGGGGGCCGCTGAACCTGTTTTCCAACCCGCGATGAAGGGCACGACGATGAGCCTCGGGAAGTCTCCCCGCCGCGCGGCCACGTTCGACCGGCGCGCGTTCCTCGGAAGTGCCGCGGCGGCCGCCGCGGGCCTGACGGTCCCGGCCGTGGTCCGCGCGGCAAACGCCTCGCAGCAGTACCGCGTTGCAGTCATCGGGCACACGGGCCGCGGCGACTATGGCCACGGCCTCGACAAGGTCTGGCTTGCCATCCCCGAAGCCCGGTTGGCGGCCGTGGCCGACGCCGATCCCAAGGGCCTGGCCGAGGTCGGCAAGCGCCTGGGCGTCAGCCAGCTCTTCGCCGACTACCGGAAGATGCTCGACCAGGTCAAGCCCGACCTGGTGAGCATTGCACCCCGCTGGATCGACCAGCACCGCGACATGGTCGTGGCGGCCGCCCAGGCGGGCGTCAAGGGGATCTACCTCGAAAAGCCGCTCTGCCGCACCCTGGCCGAGGCCGACGAGATGGTCGCCGCCTGCGACCAGCACAAGGTCAAGTTGGCCATCGCCTTCCAGACCCGCTATAGCCCCAAGCTGGCCGTCCTCGGCGAGCTGATCGCCTCGGGCAAACTCGGCCAGATCATCGAGTTCCGCGCCCGGGGCAAGGAGGACGCCCGCGGCGGGGCCGAGGACCTCTGGGTGCTCGGGCCCCACCTGATGGATCTCATCCTCCACTTCGGCGGCAAGCCGCAATCGTGCTTTGCCACGGTGCTCCAGCAAGGCCGGCCGGTTCGCAAGGAAGACGCCCGGCCCGGCAACGAAGGCATCGCGCGCCTGGCCGGCGACGAGGTCCACGCAATGTACCGCATGTCGGGCGGGGCCACGGCCTACTTCGATTCCATCAAGAACGCCGGCGGTGGCCCCCGGTTCGGCCTGTGGATCCTCGGCGCCAAGGGAGTCATCGAAATCGGCACGAACTACCTCCCCCACGCCTTCTTCCTGCCCCACGCCTCGTGGTCGCAGCCCCGAGCCAAGAAGGAGTGGATCCCGATCAGCACCGCGGGGCCGGGCAAACCGGAGCCGCTGACGGGCCAGTCCCAGGACCTGGGAAACATCGCGGCCGTCAAGGACCTCATCGAGGCCGTGGAAAAGGACCGCCCGCCCTTGGCCAACCTCCACGCGGCCCGCACCGGATTGGAGATGATCGTCGGCGTGTTCGAATCCCACCTCCAGAACAAACCCGTATCGTTCCCACTCGCCAACCGCCAGGATCCTCTTGCCTGACCGGAGGCCGTCACCCCACGTGCTCCTCGCGATGGGCCGGAGGCCCGGTCGGGTTCGGGATACCTCCGGCGGAACGCGAGGAGGACCGTTCGCACATTCCCACCAGGAGGAACCTCATGTCCGCACGAAGAACGTTCTTCATCCTCGCCGTGCTGTGGGTCGCCGGCGCTGGTGTCCTCTGGGCTGCCGCCCCGGAAGGCGACTTCAAGACCAGGCTGGACGGCCTTCTGGCCAAACTCGCCACCTTCGACTTCGGGGGCGACGCCAGCTTGCCGAACGCCTTTTCCGAGCTGGCCGCCGCGACGCACGGCAAGCCCGCCGAGCGCAAGGAGATGGCCGCCCGGCTCGTGGCCGTCCTGGGGACCAATGCCCCGAACGGGGCCAAGGACCTCGTGTGCCGGCAGCTTGCGGTGATCGGTACGGCCGAACACGTTCCGCCGCTTGGCGCGCTTTTGGGCGACGAAAAGCTCTCGCACATGGCCCGCTTCGCCCTCGAACGGATCCCGGGCCCCGAGGCCGACGAGGCCCTCCGGCAGGCCCTGGGCCGAGTGAAGGGAACGCTCTTGATCGGCGTCATCAATTCGCTGGGTAATCGCCGGGCGGAGAAGGCCGTGCCCGATCTGGCGAAAATCCTGGGTGATCCCGACGCATCGGTCGCGGCGGCGGCGGCCTCGGCCCTAGGCAAGATCGGGCCGGCCGGGGTCAAGACGCTTGCCGGCGCGCTGCCCACCGCCCCGGCCGCGG
>JANLFZ010000059.1:0-3746 GCA_024653385.1 Thermoguttaceae bacterium
ACGCTCGCGCCGCCCTCGTCGCCCCCGCCTGGGCCCAGGTCAATAATGTAGTCGGCGTGCTTGATCACATCGAGGTTGTGCTCGATCACCACCACCGTGTTTCCCAAGTCGACCAGCCGGTTGAGCACGTCGAGCAGCTTCGCCAGGTCGTCGAAGTGCAGACCGGTGGTCGGTTCGTCCAAGAGGTACAGCGTGCGGCCCGTGTCGGGGCGCGACAGCTCGGCCGCCAGTTTCACCCGCTGGGCCTCGCCGCCGGAGAGCGTTGGAGCGGGCTGGCCGAGCGTGAGGTAATCGAGTCCCACGTCGCACAGCGTCTGAAGAATGCGGCGGATCTTCGGGATGTTCTCGAACAGCTTCACCGCCTGGCCGCAGGGCATGTCGAGCACGTCGGCGATCGACTGGCCGTGGTACGTCACGGCCAGCGTCTCGGCATCGTACCGGCGCCCGTGGCAGGCATCGCACTCGACCCAGACGTCGGGCAGGAAGTGCATCTCGATCTTGAGCTGGCCATTCCCCTCGCACTTCTCGCACCGCCCGCCGGGCACGTTGAAGCTGAACCGCCGGGGCGAATAGCCCCGCAGTTTGGCCTCGGGCAGTTGGGCATAAAGCTGGCGGATAAGGTCGAACACGCCGGTGAACGTGGCCGGGTTCGAGGTGGGCGTCTGTCCCAAGGGCTGCTGATCGACGCGGATCACCTTGTTGATGCTCTCCAGGCCGCGGATCTCATCGTGGACGCCGGGGAACTCTTGCGCGCGATGAAGCTGCCGGGCAAGGGCCCGGTAGAGCACGTCGTCGACCAGGGAACTCTTGCCGCTGCCGCTGACGCCGGTGACCACGGTCAGGGTGCCCAGCGGAATCCGTACGTCGAGGTTCTTGAGGTTGTTGTGCCGGGCGCCCCGGATTTCGAGCCAACCGGCCGGAGGCGAAACGGGCGGCATCGCGTCGGTGGTGTTCGGATTCGCCTCGGAACCGGGCTTTGCGCGTTTTCGCTTCGTGGCCGCCCTCACCCCCGGCCCCTCTCCCGCTTGCGGGAGAGGGGAGGAACGCTGCGGGCTCGCTCCCGCAAGCGGGAGAGGGGACGATGACGGCATGCGGCGGTTCGTGGGAACGGGGATCGCCTTCGCGCCCGACAGGTACGGCCCGGTGACCGAAGCGCGGGCCTTGGCGACTTGGCCGGGCGATCCCCGGGCGACGATCTGGCCGCCGTTACGACCCGCCGCCGGGCCGAAGTCGAGCAGTTGATCGGCATGGGCGATCACCTCGCGGTCGTGCTCGACCAGCAAGAGCGTGTTGCCCAAGTCGCGCAGCTTCTTGAGTGCATCCAAGAGCCGGCGGTTGTCGCGGGGGTGCAGGCCGATCGTCGGCTCGTCGAGCACGTAGAGCACGCCGCACAGGCCGCTACCCACCTGGGCTGCCAGCCGGATCCGTTGCGCCTCGCCGCCGGAGAGCGACGGCGCGGGCCGGGCGAGCGTCAGATACTCCAACCCCACGTCGACGAGGAACTGAAGCCGGTTGGTGATCTCGCGGACCAACTCGCCCGCGATCTTGCGCTCGGTGCCGGTGAGTTGCCACGCCCGGAAGTGCTCAAGCAGCCGATCGAGCGGCCAGCGGCACATTTCGTCGATCGTGGCTCCGCGAAGCTCGACCGCCGCCGCATCGTCGCGCAGCCGGCTCCCCGAGCACACCGAGCATTCGACCTCGTCGACCAGGTGCTCGAGCCGGGCACGAAAGCCCGGCGAAAGCCGACTGGCTTCTTCCAAGGCCGGGTACAGGCCCTTGTACTGGAAACGGAACAGCGGCAAGGGTTTCTTTCCCTCACCGGGCCGTCGGCCGCCGGTAGGCTCGCCGCCCTCACCCCCGGCCTCTCTCCCGCGAGCGGGAGAGGGGAGGACGTCGAACCACTGCTCGCCGGTGCCGTGGAGGATCAACCGCCGGTGGCGCGCGCCGAGTTGTTCGAAGGGCACGTGGGCGGGCACGCCCGTGCCGCGGCACCATGCCTCGAGCATCCGCGCGAACACCTGGCCTTGCACGCCCGGCCAGAGCGCGACGGCCCCCTCGGCCAGGCTGCGCTTGGGGTCGCTCAGCAAGGCCAGGGGGTTGGCGCCCCGCTGCACGCCCAGCCCCTCGCAGGCCGGGCACCATCCCAGAGGGCTGTTGAACGAGAAATGGTGCGGCGACAGCGGCTCGAAGCTCCGCCCGCACCGGTCGCAGGCGTAGTGCTGGCTGTGGACATCGACCTGCCAGTCGGGCTCGGGTACGTCGTCGTCGACGTGGGCCACGCGGAGCACGCCGCGCCCCAGGGCCAAGGCGTTCTCGACGCTCCCGGCGATGCGCGACCGGGCGTCGGGCCGCACCGTCACCCGGTCGATCACCACCTCGACCGCGTGCTTGCGCCGCCGGTCGATCTTGGGAGGGCTGTCGATCGGGTAGGTGCGGCCGTCGATGCGCACCCGGGCGTACCCGCCCGCGCGAATCTCGTCCCAGAGCGCCTCGTACTTCTCGCCGACCTCGATTTCCAGCGGGGCCAAGAGGTAGAGTCGCGCCCCTTCGGGCGCGGCCATCACCTTGGCGATCACTTCGTCGGCCGACTGGGTTCCGATGGGTATGTTGCACGCGGGGCAGCGCGGCTGGCCCAACCGCGCCATGAGGATCCGCAAGTAGTCGTAGATCTCGGTGACCGTGCCCACCGTCGAGCGCGGCGTGTTGCCCATGTGCTTCTGCTCGATGGCGATGGCGGGCGAGAGCCCCTCGATGTGATCGAGCCGTGGCTTCTGCATCTGGCCGACGAACTGCCGGGCGTAGGCGCTGAGGCTTTCGACGTAGCGCCGTTGGCCCTCGGCGTAGATGGTGTCCATCGCCAGCGAGCTTTTCCCCGAGCCGCTGGGACCGCAGCAGACGGTCATGCGGTCGCGGGGGACCTCGACATCGATCCCCTTGAGGTTGTGCTGCCGCGCGCCGCGCACGACGATCGACTTCGACGCCTCGGCCCGCCGCGCGCTTTTCGTGCCGCCGGCGGCCGCGCGGAGCTTGGGCTTGCCGTTGGTGCCGGCGCGGCCTTGGAGCACGGGCAAGAGGGCCCGGCCCGTGTGCGAGGCGGCGACGCGCACCACGTCCTCGGGCGTGCCGGCGGCGACGACGAACCCGCCCGCCTCGCCGCCCTCGGGCCCCAAGTCGATGATCCAATCGGCCGTCTTGACCACTTCCAGGTTGTGCTCGACCACCAGCACCGTGTTGCCGGCGTCGACGAAGTCGTGGAGCACCTTGAGCAACAGTTGAATATCGGCAAAGTGCAGCCCGGTCGTCGGCTCGTCGAGCAGGTAGAGCGTCCTGCCGGTGCTCATCTTGACCAGTTCGCGGGCGAGTTTGACCCGCTGGGCCTCGCCGCCGGACAGCGTGGGCGAGGGCTGGCCGAGCTTCATGTAGTCGAGGCCCACGTCGTGGAGCGTCTGGAGCTTGTGGCGGATGCTGGGGATGTTCTCGAAGTGGGCCAACGCCTCTTGGACATCCATCTCGAGGACCTGGGCGATCGACTTGCCCTTGTAGCGCACCTGGAGCGTCTCGCGGTTGAAGCGGCGCCCCTCGCAGACCGGGCAGGTGACCCAGACGTCGGCCAGGAAGTCCATCTCGAGGCGGTTGGAACCGTTCCCCTCGCAGGCCTCGCACCGGCCGCCGGCCACATTGAAGCTGAAGCGGCCGGGCTTGTAGCCGCGGGCCTTCGACTCGGGCAGTTGGGCATACAGATCGCG
>JANLFZ010000059.1:3756-13341 GCA_024653385.1 Thermoguttaceae bacterium
ATGTAGGTGGCGGGATTCGAGCGGGGCGTGCGCCCGATCGGCGACTGGTCGATCGCGATCATCCGGTCGAGGTGCTCCAGGCCCTCGATCGCGTCGTGGGCGCCCGGGTTGCCCAGCCCGGCGTTCAGATCGCGGCGCAGGGCCTCGATGAGGATGTCGCCGACCAGGCTGCTCTTGCCCGAGCCCGACACGCCCGTCACGCAGACGAACACGCCCAGCGGGATCTCGACATCGATGTTCTTGAGGTTGTTGTGCCGCGCGCCGCGGATGACCAGCTTCTTGCCGTTTTGGGGTCGTCGCCGGTCGGGGATGGGGATCTTCCGGCGGCCCGAGAGGTACTGTCCGGTCAGGCTTTCGGGGTGTTGGACGATCTCCCGCACGGGGCCCGCGGCGACGACCTGCCCGCCCCGCACGCCGGGGCCGGGCCCGAAATCGACCAGATGGTCGGCCGCGCGCATCGTGTCTTCGTCGTGCTCGACGACGATCACGGTGTTTCCCTGGTCGCGGAGTTGGGCCAGGGTTTCGAGCAAGCGGTCGTTGTCGCGGGGGTGGAGGCCGATCGAGGGCTCGTCGAGGATGTACAGCACGCCCACCAGGCCGCAGCCGATCTGCCCGGCCAAGCGAATCCGCTGCATCTCGCCGCCGGAGAGCGTGGGCGCGGTGCGGTCGAGCGTGAGGTACTCGAGACCCACGTTCCGAAGAAACGCCAGCCGGCCGCGGATCTCCTTGAGGGCCTCGGCGGCGATCGCCTGGCCCGTGGCGTCGAGGGCCAGCTCGCGGAAGAACTCCTCGGCCTCGGAGACCGCCAGGGCGCAGACCTCGGGCAAGGTGCGCGAAGGCTTGTCGGCGAACCGCGACGAACGGGTCGTCAGTCGGACCGAGCGGGCCTGCGGGTTCAGCCGCTGGCCGCCGCAGGCAGCGCAGCCCACGATGCGCATGTACTTCTCGAGCATCCGGCGCTGCAATCGGCTCCTGGTGCTTCGGTACTGCGAGAGAAGCCGGGGGATGATCCCCTCGAACTTGCCACCCCACATCGAGGCCGATGTCCCCGAACGCCAGGTGAACGTGATGTGCTCGTCGCCCGTGCCGTACAGCAACCCCTGTTGCACGCGGGGATCGAGTTCCTCCCAGGCGGTCTCCAGGGCGGTCCCTGGCGGCAGGCCGTATTTGCGTTCGAGGTGCTCGGCCACCCCGCGATAGATGTGCCGGCGCCAGCGGCCCATGTCTCGCCAGTTTCCGATCAGCTCGATGCAGCCCTGTTGGAACGAGCGCGACGGGTTGGGGATCAACCGCTCGGGGTCGAAGCTGTAGATCTCGCCCAGCCCGCTGCACGCCGTACACATGCCCTGGGGGCTGTTGAAGCTGAACAACTGAGGGCTGGGCGGCTCGAAGCTGATCTGACAGTGGGTGCAGGCGTAGTGGGCCGACAAGGGAAGATCTCGCCAGGCCGTGGCCTCGGACGCGCGCGGTCCGGGGGGCGAAGTCTCCTCGATGGCGATGGTCAGGTTCCCTTCGCCGACCTTGAGGGCCAGCTCGACGGCATCGGCCAATCGCGATCGGGAGGCGGGCCCCGCCACCAGCCGGTCGATGACCACCTCGATGTTGTGCCGCATCTGGCGGTCGAGTCGCAAGTCGTCGGTCAAGGCCACGACCACGCCGTCGACCCGCGCGCGCACGAACCCCTGCTTGAGCAGGTCCACGAAGAGGTCCTTGTACTCTCCTTTCTGTCCGCGGATCTTGGGGGCCAAGACGAGAAAGCGGGTACCGGGCGGAAGCCCGCCGATCTGGTCGAGGATCTGCTGCCGCGTCTGGGCCGTGATCGGCCTCCCGCAATGCGGGCAATGGCCCGTGCCCACCCGCGCGTAAAGCACCCGGAGGTAATCGTAGATCTCGGTGATGGTCCCCACCGTGGAACGGGGGTTCTGGCCCGCCGTCTTTTGGGAGATGGAGATCGACGGGCTGAGCCCCTCGATCAGATCGACATCGGGCTTGGGCATCTGCCCGAGGAACTGCCGCGCGAAGGTCGAGAGGCTCTCGACGTACCGCCGTTGTCCCTCAGCATAGAGGGTGTCGAACGCCAAGGAACTCTTGCCCGAACCACTGACCCCCGTAAAGCAGATCAGCTTGTTGCGGGGGATCGCGAGGGCCACATCCTGGAGGTTGTGCTCACGGGCCCCCCGAATATTGATCGACGAGATTGCCATAGAGAGGGTTGGCGGCGCAGGGAATCGTCCGAAAGACCTTTATTGTAGGGCACGGGCGTTCACTAGGGCAAGGAGGGTTTTCCACGCGGCGCGACGCAGACGTCGGCCCGACGCTCACGATCGCCAGTTCGACACCTGCCGGTCGGCCTTGGCGAGCCAGGTTGGGTGGATCGTCACACCCCATCCTGGTCCCTCCGGAACAGCCACCCGACCGTCGTGGACCTCCAAGGCAGGGCTGTAGAGGTCCTTCCACCAGTCGCCCGATTCGATCGTAAACTCCATGTGCGGGCCGGCGTTGGGAATGGCGGCCAGCAAGTGCAACGTGAAGACGGCGACCAGCGACAGATTGGCCGAGTGGGGGACGCACGAAAGCCCCGCTTCGGCAGCCATGGCGGCCACGCGCAGGGCACGGGTCAGGCCGCCGACGTAGCAGACATCGGGCTGGACGATGTCGACCGCGCGCATTCGGATCATCCGCCGCCACTGGGCCAGATCGTTGTCCTGCTCGCCGCCGGCCACGGCGATGCGCAGGGCCGCGGCCACCTCGGCCGTCCATTCCAGTTCCCAATAGGGGCATGGTTCTTCGAAATGGCAATAGCCGTGGTCCTCCAGAAGGCGGCCCACCGCGATGGCCTTGGCCGGACGGTAGCAACTGTTGCCGTCGGCCAGCAGAGCCACGCGGTCGCCCAAGGCCTTGCGGACCGTGGGGATGAGGGCCTCGGTGCGGCCCGGCCACTCGTCTTGATCGTGCCCGCACACCTTGCCCACACGCACCTTGAACGCGGTAAACCCCTTCTCGTCGCGCAGGCGGGCCAACCGGGCGGCCTCGTCCGCGGGGCGGATGCTGCGGCTCATGCTCGACCCGTACACCGCAATGGGCCTCGGCGCGCCGCCCAACAAGGCGCACACGCTCGCCTTGGCCCGTTTGCCCAGCAGGTCCCAGATCGCGGTGTCGACGCCGGTCAAGGCGCGGCAGACGAACGACCAGGGGAACTTGTAATTCGCCTCGATGCACCGGTCCGCAATCGCCTCGAAGTCGCCCGGGTCGGCTCCCAGGACGCACGGCGCGATCTTGCGGTGAAGGACCTGGGCGGACAGATCGGCGTCGAACGGCGAGATCTGCCCGAAACCCTCGCTGCCGTCGTCGGCGGTCACGCGCACGACGCTCAGGTTCGTCCCCCGCGTGAACGTCTCGATGCGCACGATCTTCAAGCCGGTCTTGGTCCGAAGGTTCTTGAGCCGTTCTTCGACGGGTTGCCAGGCAAATGGCTTCGTCGTCTCGGGAGCGTCTCCCAAAGCCGGGGCCGCCAAAAGAGCGCCGGCAGTTCCCAGGGCGGCGGATTTCAGAAAGCCACGTCGGTGGGTGTTCATGTCAGGACCTCGGGAAAGGCGTGGTGCGGCGCGGTAGAATCCGAGCATGTCTTCCCAGTATCCCAGCTATCTCAACCTCTTGGCAAGCGGCGAGTTGGCTCGCCGCGCGGAGTCGGCCATCCAGGGGTTGGCCGAGTGCGCGGGTTGTCCCCGGCAGTGCCGGGCCAATCGGCTCGAGCCGGGCGGGCGACCGTCGTTTTGCCGCACCGGGCGATTGGCCTGGGTAAGCAGCTACTTCCCCCATCACGGCGAAGAGGCGTGCTTGCGGGGCACCAACGGGTCGGGGACCATCTTCTTCAGCCAGTGCAACCTGCGGTGCCGGTTCTGCCAGAACTTCGAGATCAGTTGGTTCTCGGCGGGGGTGCCCGTCGAGCCCGACGCCCTGGCCCGCATGATGCTCGACCTCCAGACGCGCGGATGCCACAACCTCAACCTGGTGACGCCTTCGCATGTGGTGCCCCAGATTCTCGAGGCCTTGGTGTTGGCGGCGCAGGCGGGGCTTTGCCTGCCGATCGTGTACAACACCGGGGGGTATGACAGCCTCCAGACCCTACAGCTATTGGACGGCGTGGTCGATATCTACATGCCCGACTACAAGTTCTCCGACGCCGACACGGCCCGCCAACTGGCCAACGCGCCCGACTACCCCGAGGTCGTCCAGCAGGCGATCCGCGAGATGCACCGGCAGGTGGGCGACCTCGTGCTGGACGAGCGGGGGCTGGCTCGCCGAGGCCTGCTGGTCCGTCACCTGGTGATGCCCCACGGGAAGGCGGGCACGCGGCAGGCCATGCGGTTCCTCGCGCGCGAGGTGTCGCGCGACACGTTCGTGAACATCATGCGCCAGTACCGACCCGAAGGCGAGGCAAGGCGCATCGCGACGATCGACCGCCCGACCACGACCGCCGAATGGCTCGAAGCCATGCGGATCGCCCGCGAGGAAGGCCTTTGGCGTTTCGACCGGGAAGCCTGAACGCCCGAGGGCCGCGCCGGTATGCGGGTGACGGCGTCCGTCGGGCCGGGGGGTTGATCCGGCCGACTACACCCGGGGACGCGGCGTGTAGGCGGTGTGCAGCAAATGATGCGACTGCTCGCCCAGCGGCTTGCCGAGGAACTCGTGGTAGAGCTTTTGAAGTTCGGGGTTCTCGTGGCTCTTGCGGAGCCGCTTGCCCTCGTCCTCGCGGTAGATGGCGGCGATGCGGGCCTCGCGCACCCGATTGTCGGTGAACCGCGGCTGGCCTCCGCCCCCGATGCATCCGCCGGGGCACGTCATCACCTCGATGAAATGGTACGGTTTCTGGCCGCTCTTGACGGCCCCGATCACGCGGTTGGCGTTCGACAGCCCGTGCGCCACGGCCACGTGGAGCGTGACGCCTTCGAGGAACTTCCACTCGGCTAGCGCGCCTTCGATGCGCAGCGAAGCCTCTTTGACGCCCGCCAGTCCGGCCACGGGCTGGACGTGCAGATTCGGCATCGGAAGCGGCCGGCCGGTGACCAGCTCGTAGGCCGTGCGCAGGGCCGCCTCCATCACGCCCCCGGTATTGGCGAAGATGTCGGCCGCGCCGGTCGAGAGCCCCAGGGGAGCGTCCATTTCTTCGTCGGGCAGCGCGCGGAAGTCGATACCGGCCGCCCGGATCATCTTGCCCAGCTCGCGCGTCGTGAGCACCACGTCGACGTCGCGCACGCCGCTGGCGTCCATCTCGGGACGCTGGCACTCGAACTTCTTCGCCGTGCAGGGCATCACCGAGACCACGAACACCTGCTCGGGCGTCTTGCCCAGCTTCCGGGCGTAGTACGTCTTGGCCACGGCGCCGAACATCTGCTGCGGCGACTTGCAGGTCGACAGGTTCGGCAACAGGTCGGGGTGGAAGTACTCCATGAACTTGATCCACCCCGGCGAGCAGCTCGTGAACATGGGCAAGGCCACCGGCTGCTTCTCGACCAGGGCCTTGCGGAGCCGCGCAAGCAATTCGCTGCCCTCCTCGACGATCGTCAGATCGGCCGCGAAGTTCGTGTCGAACACGGCGTCGAACCCCAGGCGGCGCAGCGCCGCGACCATCTTGCCGGTGACCAGCGTGCCGGGCGGATAGCCGAAGCACTCGCCCAAAGCCGCGCGAATCGCCGGGGCGGTCTGCACCACGACGTGGTTGTCGGGCTTGTCCAGCGCGTTCCATACCTCGTCGATCTGGTCGCGCTCGGTGATCGCGCCCACCGGGCAGATCGCCGCGCACTGGCCGCACTGGACGCAAGGGACCGTAGCCAGGTCGTGGTTGAAGGCCGGTCCGATGACCGTGTCGAAGCCCCGGTTCTGCGGCCACAGGGCGCCCACGTCCTGCATCTCGGCGCAAACGCTCACGCAGCGCCGGCACTTGATGCACTTGCCGTTGTCGCGGCGCAAGGCCGGGGTCGAGGTGTCGATCCGCCGGCGCGTCTTCTCGCCCGTAAACTCGATCTCGCGGATCCCCAGCTCGGCCGCCAGACCCTGTAGCTCGCAATCCTCGTTGCGGTCGCACGTCTGGCACTCGCCGTTGTGCTCCGACAAGAGCAGCTCGACGACGAGCCTGCGGGCATGGCGCACGCGGCGGGTGTTCGTGTGGACCTTCATCCCCTTGGCCACCGGCATCGAGCAGGCGGCGGCGAGGTTCCGCGCGTCCTCCAGCTCGACCACGCACACCCGGCACGCGCCGATCGGATGCAAGCTCTCGACGTGGCATAGCGTGGGGATCTTGATCCCCGCCTTGCGCGCGGCCTGTAGGATCGTCGTCCCCTCGGGGACTTCCACCGGGCAGTTGTTGATGTGCAAGGTGATCATGGGAGGTTCCTGGGATCGCCGGGCGGGTCAAGGGGAATGTCGAAAAGGACGAATGGCAAACGAAGGTCGAATGTCGAAAATCAAATGACGAATGTCGAACCGCCCGGGGGCAGCGCGAACCGCACTCCTTCGTCATTCGTTCTTCGAGCTTCTTTCGTCATTTGGCTTTCGACATTCGTCATTCCTTCGTCCTTCGTCATTTGACTTTCGTCATTCGTTCTTCCCGCCGCGCCCGTAGTCGCAGCGGAGGCATCGCTTCGCCTGGCCGATGGCCACCGACTCGCGCCACGGCTGCTCGACCTCGTCGAAGTTGTGCCGGCGGCGCTGGACCGGCAAGAGCACCAGCTTTTCGCGGGGCGTCTCGACGGGATCGGCATTGGGGTCGAAATGCGTGTCGACCGGCCGGGTCTCGCGCCAGAACGCGTGGTTGTGGCCGGTCAGGTACAGGTCGATTCCCACGGCGGCGCGCTCGCCCGACGCGATCGCTTCGACCACCGAGGCCGGGCCGGTCACCGCGTCGCCCCCGGCGAAGATCCACTTTTCCGAGGTCTGGCCGGTCACGGGGTTGATCTGGAGGTAGTCGCGCCCGCGCGTCTCCAGCGGCACGCTGTTGGTGATGCGCTTGAGGTCGAGGCGCTGGCCGATCGCGACGAGGATCTGGTCGGCGGGAAGGACGAAGGCCGCGCCGGCCTCCTCGGGACGGCGGCGCCCCGAGCGGTCGAACTCGCCCAGGCGCATGGGCATGCACTTGATGCCCGAGACCTTCTTGCCCGCCACGACGACCTCCAACGGCGCGGTCAGCAACCGAAGCTGGACGCCTTCGTGTTCGGCCTCTTCGATCTCTTCTTCGTAGGCCGGCATGGCGTCGCGGCTGCGGCGGTAGACCACGGTGACCGTTTCGGCGCCGAGCCGCAGCGCGGTTCGAGCCGCGTCGATGGCCGAATTGCCTCCGCCGATGACCACCACGTTCTTGCCCACCGGGACCGAGCCGCGGAGGTTGTACGCCCGCAGAAAACTCAAGGCGTCGGTCACGCCGTCGGCGTCTTCGCCGGGGATGCCCAGCGACAAGCCCAAGGGGGCGCCGACGCCGAGGAACACGGCCTCGTACCCTTCGGCGCGCAGGCTCCGAAGCGAGAAGTCCTCGCCGAGCCACATGTTGGTGAAGATCTCGACGCCCATGCGTTCGACCATGCGGACCTCGCGGGCGACGACCTCGCGGGGGAGCCGATAGGCGGGGATGGTCTGGACCAACATGCCGCCCGGCCGCGGCGTGCCCTCGAAGACCCGAGGCCGGTAGCCCAACCGGGCCAGGAAGTAGGCGCACGACAACCCCGCCGGCCCGGCCCCCACGATCGCGATCTTGCGCCGGGCGTTTTCCTCGCTTTCGCGGATTTCGGGCAGGACGTACGTGACTTCCTGGTCGGCCAGAAAACGCTTGATGCCGCGGATCGACACCGGGGCGTCGATCGACGCCCGCCGGCATTTGTCCTCGCAGGTGTGGAAGCACACGCGCGAGCAGATCGCCGGAAACGGGTTGCGCTCGCGGTGCAGGCGCAACGCCTCGGCATAGCGCTTCTCGGCCACCAGGGACACGTACCCGGGAATATCGACATTGGCCGGGCAGGCACTTTCGCACGGGGCATGGACCAGCGACGGGCACACGCCCGCCCGGCACCGCTTGTCGCGAATGTGCTCGACGTACTCGTAGCCGAAGTGGCGGATGGTCGAGAGTACGGGGTTGGGGGCGGTTTGGCCCAGGCCGCACAGCGAGGTGTCCTTGATCGTCTCGCCGAGTTCGATCAGCCGCTCGACGTCGCCCTCCTCGCCGTGTCCTTCGCAGATGCGGTTGATGATCTCCAGCATCCGCTTGGTGCCCACGCGGCAGGGAACGCACTTGCCGCACGACTCTTCCTGGACGAACTCGAGGAAGTAGCGGGCGACATCGACCATGCAACTGTCCTCGTCCATGACGATCAGGCCGCCGGACCCCATGATGGCCCCCAGCTCGGCCAGCGACTCGTAGTCCAGAGGCACGTTGAGGTGCTGCCGGGGGATGCATCCGCCGGAGGGGCCGCCGATCTGGGCCGCCTTGAACTCCTTGCCGCCCGGAATGCCGCCGCCCACGTCATAAATCAGGTCGCCCAGGGGCATGCCGACGGGCACTTCGACCAGGCCCGCGTGGTTGATGGCCCCGGCCAGGGCGAAGACCTTGGTGCCCTTGCTCTTTTCGGTTCCGAACGAGGCGTACCACTCGCCCCCGCGAAGCAGGATCGCCGGAACGTTCGCGTAGGTTTCGACGTTGTTCAGGAGCGTGGGCTTGCCCCAGAGGCCCTTTTGGGCGGGGAAGGGCGGACGGGGGCGCGGTTCGCCGCGGTTGCCCTCGATCGAGGTGAGCAGGGCGGTCTCCTCGCCGCAGACGAAGGCGCCGGAACCCTTGCGGATCTCCAAGTCGAAGTCGAACCCGCTGCCCAGGATGTCCTTGCCCAAGAGCCCCCGTTCCTTCGCTTGGTTCAGCGCGATTTGGAGCCGTTCGACGGCCAACGGGTACTCGGCGCGCACGTAGATGTAGCCGGTCGAGGCGCCGATCGTGGCCCCGGCAATGATCATCCCCTCGATGACGCTGTGGGGATCGCCCTCGAGGACGCTGCGGTCCATGAACGCCCCGGGATCGCCTTCGTCGGCGTTGCAGACCACGTACTTGATGTCGCCGGGGGCCTGCCGGGCGAATCGCCACTTCAGCGCCGTGGGGAACCCTGCGCCTCCGCGCCCGCGCAACCCCGACGTCTTCAGCGTCTGGATGACCGCCTCGGGGTCCCGGTCGGCAAGCACCTTGGCCAACGCCTGGTAGCCGTCTTCGGCAAGGTAGTCTTCGATTCGCTGCGGGTCGATGCGCCCGCAGTTGCGCAGCACGATCTTCACCTGGCGCTTGAAGAAGTCGATGTCGCCGGCCCGGGGCACGTCGCGGCCGTCGAGCCGCTTGTGCGTCAGGCGGGTGACCACGCGGCCGCGGACGAGATGCTCGCTGACGACCTCGGCGGCATCCTGGGGCTTGAGTTTCTCGTAGAAGACCTCGTCGATCATGGCCACCGGTCCGCCCGAACACGGGCCGAGGCAGCCTGTCTCGACAAGACTCACCCGATCCTGAATGTTGCGGCGCTCCAGCTCTTTTTCCAGCGCGGCCTTGACGCGCAGCGACCCCGA
>JANLFZ010000059.1:13351-15447 GCA_024653385.1 Thermoguttaceae bacterium
TGCAGCCGGCCCCGGCGCAAAGCAGGATCTGCTTGTGGCCGGCCGCCTGGCGATTGCGCTTCTCGGCACGCATCGTGTCGCGAAGGGCGGTCAGTTGCTGGGCGTTGGCAATCCGGCTCGTCATGGCTGGTCTCCGTTACCGCCGCGGTTTGCGTCCGCGACGGCGTCTTGGTATTGCTCGAGGATCTTGCCGATGCGCGCCACTTTGACCCGCTGGTGAACGTCCTGGTCGACCATGATGACCGGGGCAAGACCGCAGGCGCCGAAGCATCGGCCCACGTCGAGCGAAAACTGGCGGTCCGCGGTGGTCTCGCCCACCTCGATGCCCAGGGCCGACTTGAGCGCGGCAAGGACGGCCTTTCCGCCCCGCACGTAACAGGCCGTCCCCAGACACACGCGGACCAGGTGCTTCCCCCGGGGCACCGTGCTGAAGAACGAGTAGAATCCCACGACCCCGGCGACCTCGCTGTACGGTTTGTCGAGGGCCAGGGCGATCTTCTTGAGGGCGCTTTCGGGCAAGTACCCGAACATCGCCTGGGCGATCTGGAGCACGGGAATGAGCGCGCCCCGCACTCCGCGATACTCTTGCAATACGTCATCGAGTTGGGCCAGAAGCTCGGCCTCGGTCGCCTCGTGACACGCACAGGGGGTGGACTCTGGGGACATAGACCCTCGGGTGGGCTAGTCGTCAAACAGGGCCAGCGGATCATCTGGCCTGGGGGTCAGTTCACGCCGCCGCGACCGGTTCTGCGCAGATCGTCCATCAATCTGCCACCCCGGCCGAGCAACCACAGATTGGCCGGAAACGGACGCCCGATAGAGTCGGCGTCCGGCGGGAGGACGTCGTGCCGCACATTCTCCTACTCACGGCATAGGAATATAGCGCAATCGCGATTCCAACATTGGATCATACCTTATTCCGATCGTAGCGCCTATCAATGCCCACGACATTGCTCGACGATCCCGTGGTGGGGAATGTCGCGCGCCCGAACGGGACAGCCCCATTTTCGCGCTCCCTCGCCGCGAAAATTGGGGCAGTCCGTGAACGATTACCTTTTTCCGACTCAGGCATTGGAGTAACATGGCATTGCCTGTCTGCCAGGCCCTGAACCCCACCACGCGGCTGGACGACACATTGGAGCGTAACGCCATGATGGATCCTCGCACACTGGTTCAAGACCACCTCGAGCTGACCCGGCGGTACTTCCTGGGTCTGGGGACCGCAGGGATCGGCGGTTTGGTTGCCCTGCCCGCATGGGCCGATTCGCCCGAGGGCAAGCGTGTGCTCGACGAGGCCGCCTCGAAGTTGGAGTACCTCACCCGGCTCGAGTCGTTTCGCATGTTCGGCCGGGGGAGCCCGCCGCCGCATGAACTGCCGCCCGAGAAGCGGCGGGCCGTGGGCCTGGACCCCCAGACGTGGACCCTGGAGGTCATCCCCGATCCGGAAAGCGACTGCAAGGTCGAGAATCCCCTCTCGAAGGAACGGGGCACGGCCCTGGACTGGCAGGGCTTGATGCAATTGGCCGAGAAGCACGCCGTGCGGTTTTTCAAGGTGATGACCTGCACCAACGGCGCGGATCCCTGCGGCATGGGGCTGTGGGAAGGCGTGCCGCTGCGCGAGGTGATCTGGCGGGCCCGGCCGACCTCGAATCTCCGCCGCGTGTTCTACTACGGCTACCACAACGACGACCCCAAGCAGCGGTTCCAAAGCTCGCTGCCGATCGGCCGCGTGCTCGAAGACCCGCCGGGCGAGCACCCGGTGATCCTCTGCTACAAGCTGAACGGCCAATGGCTTAGCCCCAAGGCCGGGGCCCCCGTGCGCATGGTCGTGCCCGAGGCCTACGGCAACAAGTCGGTCAAGTGGCTCCAGCGTGTCGTGCTGACGAACAACTACCAGGTGAACGACACCTACGCCCAGTGGAACAACGACGTCGAAAGCCCGTTGAAAACCTACGCCCGATTCCTTCACGTTCCGGCGAAGATCAAGGCAGGGCAGCCGGCGGCGGTGACGGGGGTGGCGCAGGTTGGGCTTTCGGGGCTGGCGAAGGTCCAGTGCTGGCTTTGCCGCCAGGATGCCCCTCTGCCGCCCGACGACC
>JANLFZ010000059.1:15457-18834 GCA_024653385.1 Thermoguttaceae bacterium
CTTCACCCGCGGCGACTGGAAAGACGCCGTGGTCCTCCCGCCGCCGGAGCGTTGGGGCGGCGGATTGCCCGACGGCAAATTGCCGCCAGTACCGCTCCAGCTTGATGCCGGCGGCCGACCGCGCGAGTGGCCCATGCGGTACGCCATTGCCCATTGGGTGTACGTTGTGGCCGACGTGCCGCCGGGCCGTTACCACCTTCGGTGCCGCACCATCGACGCCAAGGGAGCGGCCCAACCCATGCCGCGGCCGTTCCCCAAATCGGGCAATAACGGGATACAGCGGGCG
Organism: Thermoguttaceae bacterium; assembly: GCA_024653385.1. Lineage (GTDB taxonomy): Bacteria > Planctomycetota > Planctomycetia > Pirellulales > Thermoguttaceae > JANLFZ01. The sequence goes on from JANLFZ010000059.1 coordinate 15,744, forward strand.
GAGGTGGTTGTCGAACCATAGCGAGGCCGGGTCGCCGTTTGCGGGGACTGTCTCAATTTTCGCGGCGAAGGAGCGCGAAAAGGGGACTGCCCTTTTCGAGCGTCGCCAACCTGCGCAGCCTCGCGCGTGCCCCAGGCAAGCCGCTTGTCCCCGGTCGGGGTCTCGGGGTACTCTGAAGGAGTGGCACGAACTGACCCGCTGCTCCATTTCGGCTGTCCGCAGTGTACGGCGCGGCTGACCGCTCCGAAGCGCCGGGCCGGCACGCAAGGGCGATGCCCCTGGTGCCAGTACGTGTTCCGGGTTCCCGACGAGAGCCGGCTGCCGGGCAAGGGCGAGATTTACGCGGTCCATGGCGGCGACTGGGTTCCGCCCGCCACGGAGGACTTGCCCGCCTCGATCGCGGTGCGATGCCGCGTGTGCGGCACGCGGCTGGTGGCCACCGAGGAACAGGTGGGGTCGCAAATCGAGTGTCCCGACTGCGGGACGACCGCCACGGTTCCTCCGCCGCAAGAGAAACCCGCCCGGCCAACCCCACCGGCCGTATCGCCCGACGACATCTACCCGATCTACGAGGGCGAGGGCCAACCGCCGCCGAGCGACGAGACGGTTTACGGGCGGTACGTCGCGGTGGTGTGCTGCGAGTGCCGCACGCGCATGCTCGCGCGCGAGGACCAGGTGGGCCGGCGACTGATCTGCCCCGATTGCGGTTCGGCCACCGTGGTGCCTCCGCCGCAAGAAAAGCCGGCGGAGGCATGGTCCGGTCCGTCGGAGATCTACGCCACGTGCGACGACATCGGCCAGCCCGCGCCCGGGTCCGTGGCCTACCAGGAGCACTACCCTTTCAAATGTCCGACGTGCCTCACGCGCCTGCACGCCACGCCGGACCAGGCCGGGCGCGAGATCGCGTGCCCCGACTGCGCGAAGCCGATCCGCATTCCACCCCCACCGAACAGACCTGCCCCGCCGGACTTGGCCGACGAGCCGGCGATGGGGGATTTGCTGGCCGAGACATACGACTTGGGCTTGCCGATCAAACCGCCTCCCGTGGTCGTGCCGGGATTTCGCTCGGCGGAGGATCGTCCGCCGCGTCCTCCTGAAGCGCTGCCGCAAGCCGACGTGGATGCCGTGCCCACGAGTTCCGGCCGCTTGGCACCGGTCCGCCCTCCAGATCGCGCCAAGCGCCGCACGTGGGACGGCAAGCGCCTCGGGTTCCTGTTCGATCCTGGGGTGAGGTTGTGCTGGCTGTTCAGCACGGTCGGGTTGGCTGCCATCCTGGCCCTGTTGGGCGAGGCGTCCCACTTGATCGCCGTGGCGGATCCGCGGACCTACTTCATCGGGATGATGTACATCGCCATCTCGGGACTCTTGGGGCTGTTCGGATTCGTCATCCTCGCGCCCTACCTGCTGGCGATCTTGCACGATACGGCGGCCGGCTGCGATCGAATTGAAAACTGGCCCGACGATGTGTACCACGACTGGCTGCTTCACGGCGTCAACTTCGTCGTGCCCGCCGCACTGGCCGTCCTCGCAGGCGAAGGACTCGACCGTCTGCTGACGCCTGCCGGGGCGCCACCGTGGTTGGGGGTTGGGCTGGCGATGTTCTTTCTGTTCCCGGTCCTCTTGCTCTCGGTGCTCGAGACCGGCTCGCCCTTCGTGCCGTGGTCGACTCCAGTCTGGCGGAGCCTCGTGGCCGACTGGCCGGCCTGGATCCTGTTCTACGGCGCCGCGTCGATCGTGGTCGCCGTGTCGGGAACGGTGGCGTGGTATGGGCTGGCCCGGGCGGGGGTTTGGGCCGTGCTCCCCGCCTCAGGTGCCGTGGCTGCCGGGGTGCTTCTCTACGTGCGCCTGCTTGGCCGCCTGGCCAGACACTGTGCCCGACGCACGGGCGATCGGGACGACGACACGACAGGCCGTGCGCACGCCCAGAATTCTCCGCATCCCGAGACGCACGAGGAAGACCCGTGAAACAACCCAAGCGACCGCGCGGTCACGGTTGCTTGGGTTCCGCACCACTGCTCGGTGGGCTTATTGACGGCCCTTTAGGCACGGTCACGACCAGATCGTCGGATGTGCCTTCCTTGCCATCGGGACCGCACGAGACCACCTTGGCCGAATCGGGCCCGGCCTCGTACTTGAACCGGTTGCCCCACAGGTCGGTCAGTTGTTGCTCGACGGTCACCGCCGGAGCGCCCGGCGCGGCAGCCGGACCGGTCCGCACGTAGGGGCCGCGCCAACCCTTGGCTTCCGAGCGGAACAGGTCTTCGAGTTTCGATGGGAACCGGCCGACGTCCTTCTTGTAGTCCTCGATGCCCCGGCCGATGGTCGCGATCCGCTCCTCGACGGCCAGGGCCCGCGCGTCGAACTTGGGCACCGACGTGGGGGCCGGCGCCGGCTCAGCCTGACATCCCACAACGACCGCGACCGCAAAGCACCCCCAGACCGCCACCGTTGACCACCGTTGCGAATCCATCGCCAAGCCCTCCGGAACCATGAGAATCCGTGCCGGGCCCGCAAGCCCCTTCCACGTCACGCGTGCGCGAGGCGCGGGCGCGGCATGCCATGCGTGCCCATCATGGGCGAAACGCCGGAGCATGGCAAGGGGCCGAGCGGGGTAACCGTTCAGATAGGCGGGAAAGTACCCGCGCCGCGAAAACTGGGACAGTCCACGTGAACGGTTACGCCCGGCCTCTAGATCAGGCGCCAGTCGAGGTCTTCGGTCAGCACCGCGTCGGTCGGCGTGCGGCGCACGCCCGTGCCGAGCGTCGAACCCATCACCGTGCCCTGGGCCACGTCGTCCAATCCAAGGATGTGTCCCAGCTCGTGCGAGACCGCGCTCAAGAGGTCCATCCGGCCGGCCGCCCCGGGATCGGCCGCGGGGCCGAACTCGGCATCGTCGCCGGGGGTGGGATCGACGAACCAACCGTGGCCGGCCGCGTCGGCATCGAGCGTGATCGCGTCGCCCTCGGCCCGACCCAGTTCCAATCCGGGCAGATCGGCGATCAAGACCCTGACCGAGTGGAGGCGGTCGATCTGGCCCGCCGAGAGCCCGGCCGCCGACCAGCGGCGGATGGCCTCGTCGGCAATGGCCTGG
>JANLFZ010000609.1 GCA_024653385.1 Thermoguttaceae bacterium
CCTGGCCGAGCTGCTCGGCCGCGAGAACTGGTTCCCCGCGGCGGCCATGGACCGACCGCTCTGCCGCGAGTTGCTCGCCGACCTTGCGCCGGGCCAGGTGGCGTGGCCCTCGCCCGAGTGGACGCCGACCTCGATGGCCGAGTTGCCGGTGAGCGTGGTCGAGGCCGATTACCTGCTGGCCGACACCGGCTCGTGCGTGATCGCCTGCGGCACGGCGCAAGAGCGGCTGTTGTGCTACCTGCCCCCGGCGTGCATCGTGGTGGCCACGCTCGACCGGCTGCGCGAGCACCTGCCGGCAGCCTGGGGCGAGATCGCGCCCCGGGTGGCCGATCCGGCGCTTCGCGGCGAGTTCGTGATCGTCACCGGCCCCAGCCGGACGGCCGACATCGAGAAGATCTTGATTCTGGGCGTCCACGGGCCGAAACGGCTGATCGCCCTGCTGATCGGGTGAGCATGGTTCTGCCCGACGGCGGGAAAATGTAGCGGTTGCGTTGTCTGTTCGGGCGCGCCGCGCCCCGCCGTACCGCTCGGCTTGGCGTCCTCGGTAAGTCCGTTCCACAAAGTCTCACCCGCCGCACCAGCGCCAGCCGACGATTCTCTTGAGGCCGGAGAAATTCCTCCCGGCATTGGCCCAGCTTGGAAGGAGCCCACGGATGGTTCTGACACGATTGCGCGCGATGGCGCTGGCCGCGGCCCTGACAGCGGCCGGGGGCGTGGGGCAGGCGTTGGCCGAGACGCCCGCCGCTCCCGCCCCGCCGGTGGCCACCGACCTGTTCTACAACTACTACGTCAACGGCGCCGGTGCCGTGCCGGCGCAAATGTACCCCGCCCCTCGACCCACGCCGCCGATGGTGGGCCATACGTACATCACGTACCAGCCGCTCATGCCGCACGAGTTCCTGTATCAACACCATCGAGTGTACACCCGGCAGCACGCCGACGGGTCGCGCACGCGCACCCGGGTGCATTGGGGTGCGTGGCCGGGCGTTCCGCCGATGTTCTCCAGCTTGGACAAGCCCTGGTAACCCATAGGCTGCCGGAACAAAGGACAATCGACCGATGAAACGTCGCTTGAGATGGACCCTCGTGGCGTTGGCCACGGCGGCAATGTGGCCCTGCGTCGCCTCGGCCTGGGAACGCCCCCGCGTGGCTTCGCGAAACGCCGAATGCACGGCTATGTCGACCCCCTGGCACGGTGGGTATTACCACTCGGCCTGGGGATCGCCCGTGGCCCTCGTCGTGCCGCCAACCGCCGAATACCAGACCAAATGGGGCTGGGGGGTGGGCAATACCCGCGTCGTGCCCATCGCCCCCCAGTTCGGCCGCAACTATCCGGGGCCGGCCGTGCCCGGCATCGGCTTCCAGCCAACGCCTCGGTGGCCCAGCCACACCGATCAGTTCGGCGTGTACTACGTGCGTGGGCCCTGGTAGTCTCGCGATATCGCTGACCGTCAACGGGGGCGCCCGAGTTTTCGCGGCGAACGAGCGCGAAAATGGGATCGCCCCCTTCGGGCGTGACAGGAGCCGTCGCGTCCCAGGCGAGGCCCGGGCAGCCGGGCAGTCGAGGGCCGCTCGGCGTCTGGGCCGATCTCCGCCTGTGCGGTATGATGATGGGTTTGAAGCCGCTGCTTCGGGCCCCCCATGCGCCGCCAGGACATCCGAAACATCGTGATCATCGCCCACGTCGACCACGGCAAGACGTCGCTGGTCGACTGTTTTCTCCGCCAGAGTGGGGAATTCCGCAGTTCCCAATTGGTCGGGGAACAGATCCTCGACTCGAACGAGCTGGAGCGGGAGCGCGGCATCACCATCCTGGCGAAGAATATCGCTCTACCCTACAAGGGGGTGAAGATCAACATCATCGACACGCCCGGTCACGCCGATTTCGGCGGCGAGGTCGAACGGGTGCTGCGCATGGCCGACGGGGCCTTGGTGTTGGTCGACGCCGCGGAGGGCCCGCTCCCCCAGACGCGGTTCGTGCTTCAAAAGGCGTTCCAATGCGCCCTGAAACCGATCGTCGTGATCAACAAGATCGACCGCTCCGACGCCCGGCCGCAGGAGGTGCTCAGCGAGGTGTTCGACTTGTTCCTCCACCTCGGGGCGGACGACAAGCTGACCGATTTCCCTTACATCTTCACCAGCGCCCGGCTCGGCTATGCCACGCATGATCCGGCGGTGCCGACCGACTCGATCCATCCGCTGTTGGACATGGTGTTGGCCGAGATTCCGGGCCCGGAGATCGACCCCGACGCCCCGCTGCAAATGCTCATCACGACCCTCGATTGGTCCGACTACGTGGGCCGGATCGGCGTGGGGCGGGTGCATTCGGGCCGGCTTTGCCAGGGCCAGCAGGTGGCCCTGATGCAGGATCGCGGCGTGGTCACCTTGGGCAAGGTGGCCCTCTTGTACACGTTCGACAAGCTGGGCCGGCGCGAGGTCCAGCAGGCCGAGGCCGGCGACATTGCCGCGGTCGTCGGCCTGGAGACGATCGCCATCGGCGACACGATCAGCGACGTCGAGGCCCGCCGCGCCCTGCCGCGCGTGCGCGTCGACGAACCCACGCTCCAGATGACGTTCGGCATCAACACCTCGCCGCTGGCCGGGCGCGAGGGCCGGTTCCTGACCAGCCGCCACCTGCGCGACCGCTTGGCCAAGGAACTCGAGAAGAACGTCGCCCTGCGCGTCGAGTTCGTCGAGGCGGCCGAGTCGTTCCGCGTGTCCGGCCGGGGACTGTTGCACCTTTCCGTGCTGATCGAGACCATGCGGCGCGAGGGCTTCGAGCTGTCCGTCGGCAAGCCCAAGGTGATTCTCCACGAGGAAGGCGGCGTCACCATGGAGCCGTTCGAGTCGCTGGTGGTCGAGGTTCCGCCGGATCGCATGGGCCCGGTGATGGAACTGGTCGGCCTGCGGCGCGGGCAGCTCGTCGAGATGAACGCCCACGGCGACTACACGTACCTGGTGTTTTCGATTCCGGCGCGCGGGCTGATCGGGTTGCGCACGCGCCTGCTCAATGCGACCCAGGGCACGGCGGTAATCCACCACCGCTTCGACTGCTACAAACCCTTCGAGGGCGAAATCCCCGGCCGGCCCAACGGCGTTCTGGTGTCGGTGTGCGCGGGCCGGGCCGTGGCATTCAGCCTCGACGGGCTTCAGGAGCGGGCCGAGCTGTTCGTCGCGCCGGGCGACGA
>JANLFZ010000610.1 GCA_024653385.1 Thermoguttaceae bacterium
CACCGCATCCTTGGCGGCGCCTTCCCAAACGGTCACGTATCCGGCGAATCGGTCCTTGATGAAATCGAGCAAATCGCGCTCGCGATCGACTAACGTAGGCATGGTGCGTCCTCGACCAATCAGAGGAGTTGGTCACCGCCGCCACCGCACTTGGCGGCCTTAGTAGAACTCTAGCTTGCCCTTCCGAGGCTGCCATGATGCCTCGAAGGCGTGGCCGCGCCGGCGCACGATTCAAGTGTCCCCAACAGAGGGGTGCAGGTACCCCACGAATTGCGTGGCATGAATAACCGGTAACCGGGCGATCCCCAAGGCCGGTCGGGTTTTCATGAAGATGCCGAGAACGCCGTCGGCCGAATGACTTGTGGATGGTCCAAAGTGGCCTGTATCGGGGCACTGCATGCATGGCTTGGCTTGCCTTCCGCCCGTTTGACAGTCCGGTGGCGCTCTGCTACGATCCCTATCATTGAGCGTGCGTTGGTGGTCGGCTCCTTCGTGCTGAAGGGCCGACAAACAGGGAATCCGGTGCGATTCCGGAACGGCCCCGCCGCTGTGACCGAACGGAGAGATTTGCCCAGTCTTTTTGGCCATTGTCGCAGACGAGCCGGTGCGGGCGTGCCGCCCGCTTTGGCCGCGTGAGCGCGACGAGAAGGCCGGGTAGATCGGGTTCGGAAGTCAGAAGACCTACCAGCGCGAAACCGGTGGCGCTCTGCGAGAGACAGGGCCCACGACCCAGCCAACCTGTTTTGCATGGACTCCGGGCGCTTGGCGAATCGGTCGGCGCGCCGCCACGGCGCGGCCATCGGATCGCGCGTCCGGGGAGGAGCGTCTCTATGGCTTCCCGACCGGTTCGGTCCGCGGCCGGCGTCTCTTCGGGCTTTACGCTGGTCGAGTTGTTGGTGGTGATGGCGATCATCGGCGTGTTGATCGCGCTGCTTCTGCCCGCGGTCCAGGCAGCCCGCGCCTCGGCCCGCAGTACCCAGTGCAAGAACAACCTCAAACAACTGGGGTTGGCGGTCCACAACCGCGTCTCGGCATACGACGGCGTGTTGCCGCCCTCGTGCACGGTGCTTCCCAACGGCGATAAGAAGTGGTGGTTCGGACTTATCCCGGCGGGCTCCACCACGGTGGACGTGCGCGAGGGCCACCTGACCCCCTACTACGAGGCGAACCGCCAGACCACCAAGTGCCCCGACCTGAGCGACCACCAGATCCAACTGGTGTACCAGGGCGGGACGGGCGGGTACGGCTACAACTACCGCTACTTGGCGCCGGCGAACTGGCCGCCACCCACGTACAACGAGGTCTGGGAACCCGTGAAGATCGAGCACTGCCGCACGACGAGCCGGACGATTCTCTTTGCCGATAGCCTAGGCACGCGCTTTCCCTGGGGAGCCTCGAGCGTGACCGTCGCGGATGTCACCTTGATCGAGGTCCCGCGGATCGAGCCGCCCGTCGAGGTGCCGGGCTACTGGGGCTCGGGGCAGTACCCGGCCATCCACTTCCGCCATCCCGGCCCGACGGCCAACGTGCTGTTTCTCGACGGGCACGTCGAGGCATGGAGCGAGAAGACCCGCAACCCCGCGCCCGCGTGGGAACCACCGGCCGTGACCGAAAAACGCGACCAGGAGCAGATCTTCGACATCGGCTCGACGAACGAGCTTTGGGACCGGCAGTAGGCCGCGTGGCGCCCCAGGCCGGCCGGGTAAGGTCGCGTGACCAGAGCTTCCCGGATTGGGACGCGGGAACGCGGGGACAGGCCCCGTGAACCGTGGCGTGTCAGGCCGCTTCGGGTTCTGTTTCGACCTCCGGCGCCGTGGTCGAGGCGCCGCCGGGCAGGCGGTGGAACCACCACAACAGGGCTGCGGCAAGCGCCGCGCCGGCGGCCACGGCGGGCCACTGGAACTCGAGCCGCCCCGACTCGCCGGCGCGGAACCAGAATCCCAGCGACGGCCATCGGTCCGGCAGATCGCCCAGCGAGGTCGAGGCCAGCGTGATCGCGTTGTGCGTGAAGTGGAAGGCGATGCCGGGCAGCAGGCTCCCGGTCTGCACGGCCAACAACCCGATCGCCAGCCCGACGAGACAGGTGATGAGCGACTGCTGGAGGATCGGGTGGCTCAGCCCGAAGAGCACCGCCGCGCCCGCGATGGCGCGCCATTTCGACCCGTTCTGCCGCAACCCCGAGAGGATGAACCCCCGAAACGCCAGTTCTTCGCATACTGCGGGAACCAGGGCCAACAGCAGAACGATCTGCCACAGCGGCGCGTCGCGGAGCACGCCGAGGTGCCGGGCCAATTGCTCTTGCACGGACTGCGGGAAGGGATACAGGCGCAGCACCGCCGCCTCCAAGCCCCGCGCCAACGGCTGAAGCGCAACGGCCAGAAGCACCGCCGCCGGCACCGTGCGCCACGGCGGCAGGCGCAACAAGAGCGTCGCTCGCGGGCTGCTCGTCACCAGCGCGGTCAGCAGCACGGCCGGCAGGACGATCACGACCAGTTGCATGGCCAGGGTCACCAGCACGAAACCCCCGAACTCGGTGGGCGACGCCACTGCCGCGCCGAGGAAGTACTGGAGGGCCAGGATCAACACGCCGCAAAACACCGCGGCGCCGGCGGGGGGCGTCGGCTGGCGGTCGTAAATCAAACGGAGCACCCACAGGCGCAGATCGAGCCTCTCGCTCTCGCGGAACAGGACCGATTCCTTGTTGAACTGCTCGACGGCCCAGTGGATCGCCAACGCGCAGGACACCAGCGTCACCCCGATGACGGGCGGCAGGTACACGAGGGCTTGCCACGTGTTCCCCTCGAGGGCCTCGCGCAGGGCGAGCACGAGGCCGGTCACGGGAATCAGGCTGTTGCCGAGGTTCAACTCCATGCCCGTCACGGCGGGCACCACCGCCAAGGGAAGCGTCAACAGCAACAGCGGCATGAGGTAGTACTGCCCTTCCTTGGTGCTTCGGGCCAGCGCGGCCAGCGCCAGGCACAGCGCGCTGAATAGCGCGGTCACGGGCACGAGGGCCAGCGGAATCCACACCAGGGCCGAGCGCGGCGGCAGGCCGAACCCCCCGGCGAAGACCATCCAGCCCAACAGCACCATCCCGCCGAGATTCAGCAAGGCGGTCACGCTGCTGAAGAGCATGATCGTGCTCGGCAAGCTCGCCACGAT
>JANLFZ010000611.1:0-1096 GCA_024653385.1 Thermoguttaceae bacterium
TGAAGAAGATATCGCCCTTGCCCGAGGCCTTCAGCAACACGAGGCCCTCGCCGCTGAAGAAACCCTTGGCGCCCTGCCATTTGCCGGTCACGTCGACGCCCTCGCTATGGAGCATGAAGGCGCCGCGCTGCAAGTAGAGGGAGTTTCCGTCGAGGCGGTAGTAGGCTGCGTCGCCGGGCGAGCCCGCGGCAAAGGTGACCTCGCCGGGGTTGCCATCGGCCGTGAAGGTATTGATGATCAGGCTCTCGCCGCCGAGGGCCCGGCCCAGGGTCTTGCCCAGTCCGCCCTTGAAGCCCGCTTTCAAACGGATCGACGGGGTCATCGAGGCCATGGCCGACGGTTCGGCGAACACCTTCTGGCCGGGCTGCAACCGGATCGTCACCAGGGCGAAGTCGGGCCGCTGGCTGATCTCGTAGGCGAAGTGGTCCGTCACCCCGCGGAGCACCTCGCCGGACGTGGGGAGGGCCGCCGGCGCCGCCGACGCGGGCGGCACGACGGCGGAGGCCGGCATGGGGATGTCGATGACCGCGGCGCACTGCTTGCACCGGGCCTTCTTGCCGGCCGCCTCATCGGCAACCCGGTATTGCGTGTGGCACGAGGGGCACGAGAACTCGATCATGGGGCTACCGTGGCTTGAGTTTTGGACCGAGGAGTTTGCCGAAGCTGGGCGGATTGTGGCTCTGGCAATACAGTCTTCCCTGGCCGCTGAACTTGCAGACCAATCCCTCGCCGCCCAGAAAACTGCCGATGAGGCTCTTGCCCGCCTTGCCGATGTGGAACTCGAGGGTGTCCTCGAACGCGACGATATGGCCGGTGTCGACGACATAACCCCCGGTCACGTCGACCGGGTAGATGGCGCCGAAACTGTTGAGGAAGAGGTCTCCGGTGCCGGTGCATTTCACCCAGAACATCGACTCGCCGCTGAACAGAGCCTTGCCGATGCCTTGCCAGGTGGCGTCGATGTCGATACCGGCCGACGAGGCGAGCCAACTCGACCCCTGCACGATGAGGGTTCCGCCGCGCATCGGATAATGGATGATGTCGCCCAAGAGTTGCGGCCCGATGAACAAGGTCTGATCCGGCGCGGTGGCGGTAA
>JANLFZ010000611.1:1106-3159 GCA_024653385.1 Thermoguttaceae bacterium
TGGTTGAGGAACAGGTTCTCGCCGGCGAGGATCCGTTTGAGCCCCTTGATGATCCCGCCGCCGCCTCCCTTGTTCCGCGAGGTGGTTTGGACCTCGAACCCGGTGGACATCGCGATCATCGCCCCCACTTCGCAGGTGACCGATTCACCGGCCTGGAGCGTCAATTTCGCGACGGACGCCGCGGGCCGGGCGAGGATTTCGTACTGCACAGCTCACCTTCCCTTCTCACCAGAGATGGGCGTTGGTCCAGGCGGCCAGGCCGCCGAACGATCGCGATTGCATGTAGATGCGTCCCGGCCCCTTCAGTCGGGTCACGAGACCTTCGCCGCTAAAGAAGCTCGTGAACAAGCCGCCGGCCATGCCGATGCGGACCTGGATCGACGGCTCGTACGCGATCAGGTGCCCCGAATCGACCACGTACTCGTCCTGAATGTCGCGCTGGAAGATGCCGCCGTAGGCGCCGAACCAGACGCGCCCGTTGCCAGAGACCTTCAGGCGGAACAGCCCTTCGCGGGCGACGAGCATGCGGATTCCGGCCCAGCCCAACCCGAGTTTCACCCCGGGCTCGCACGCGATGAACGCGCCCGGCTGCAAGTAGAGGGTGTTGCCCTTCAGTTCGATGCACTCGATGTCGCCTGGAAACGGCTGGGTGAGGACGAGTTCGCCCCCGGACGGCGTCGAGAAGACGTTGACGAACATCGACTCGCCGCCGAAAAGCCGTTTCAGGATGCCCCGGAGCATCCCGCCGCTCCACTTCGTCTGCATTTCGACCGACGAACTCATGCTGGCCATGGCATCGGCTTCGGCCACGATCCGGTCGCCCGGCGCCAACTTGACGTAGATGTTCGCGAAGGCCGGTTTGTTTCGGATTTCGACGTCCATCGGCAACCTCTCAGTGTTTCTTCACCCGGCGTTGCACGTCGGCCCAATCGACTCCGATGGGCCGGTATTCCCGGGCCGGCAACGCGGCAATCTGGTCGCGCAAGGCGGCGAGTCTGGCCTCGTGTTGGGGATGCGTGCTGATCCACGAGACCACCCCGGGCAGGTCGCCCTCCTCGTTGCGCAGGGTTTCGAAGAACCGCGCCAGCGCCCGGGGGTCGATGCCTGCGGCATCGAGCATCCGAACGCCCTCCCGGTCGGCCGCGTTTTCCTGCTCGCGGCTGTAGCTGTTGATCGTCGCCAATTGGAACAGGTCGGCGCCTGCCCCGGCAAGCCCCTGCACGTCGCCCAGAAGCAGGTGGAACGCCGCGGCCAGGCTCAGCGACTGGCTGATCCGTTCGATGCCGTGCCGGAGCGTCGCGTGCGCCATCTCGTGGGCCAGCACGCCGGCAACCTGTTCCGCGTCGGCCGCCCGGCGGATCAATCCGGTGAAAACGACGATTTTGCCGCCGGGAAGCGCGAAGGCGTTGACCATCGGCGAATCGATGACGTGGACCTCGAACTCCAGGCCCTCGATCGCGGCCTGCGGCGCCAGCCGGTCGACGATCGCGCGCAGGGCGCCCGTGACCACCGGGTCGGCGACCTCCGGGCCGCCCAGATCCATCGACCGCAGCGCCGCGTCGCCGATCTGGCGGTCCACGCTGACGGGCAAGGCGGCCACGGCGGCCCGCGCGCCGGCCCGGATTCCGAAGTACGCCGCCGCCAAGAGCAGCGCGATGCCGGCCAGCACCGCGGCGGCGATCCACCATGCACGGCGGGCCTCGCGGCGGCGCGTCCGAAGCACCTGGCGAAGCGGTTCGTCGAGAAGGCCTGCGGAGGCCTGCGCCAGCGCCGACGGAAACCCGCGGTCCTCGCAGAAGATCGTCACCCGGCGATCCTCGGTAGAATACCATCCGCCCGCTGAATCCGCCGAGTTCGATCCGGCACTGGCGGTAGGGGATCACGAATTCCTGCCCGCCGGAGGTCCGCGCGCAGACCCCTTGCCGAGACAACGCGATCGTAGCGCCCGCCCGACCACCCTCGATCGTGTCGCTGAAGACACCGCCGGAAAAGACTGGTTCCCCAACCATCGACCCCCGTTATCGCTTGACTGGCAACTCCCGGCAAGCGATAA
>JANLFZ010000612.1:0-1441 GCA_024653385.1 Thermoguttaceae bacterium
GCTGAAGCAAAGGGTGCTTCAGCACGCCTACGACCGCGTGATGGGGAATCTGCCCGGCGAATCGAGCTGCGCCGATGTCGCCGCGCTGGCCTCGCGCCATCCCGACGCATCATTCATTTGCGCCCACACCGGCAACGATTGGGAACGCGGCATCCGCATGATTCGCGCGACGACGAACGTCTATGCCGAGGTTTGCGGGTCGGACCCGACGGCCGGGTTCGTCGAGATGGCTGTGCGCGAGTTGGGGCCCGACCGGGTGATCTACGGAAGCGACGCGGGCGGGCGGAGCTTCGCCTCGCAGTTGGCCAAAGTACTCAGTGCCGAACTGCCCGACGCGGCCCGACGGCTCATCCTCGGCGAGAACCTTCGCAGGCTGCTCGCGCCGCGTCTGGCCGTGGTCCAAAAACGGTGAGGGGGCCTTCGCCATGCTGATCGACGTCAATGCCAACCTGTCCCGCTGGCCGTTCCGCCGCACGCCTTGCGACGAGTTGCCTCGCCTGGTCGAAACCTATCGCAAGCATGGGGTGACCCAGGCGTGGCTGGGCAGTCTCGACGGGCTGTTCCACCGCGACATGGCCGGCGTGAACCTCCGCCTGGCCGACGCCTGCCGCCAGGAACGAGGCGTCGAGCTGGTCCCGTTCGGCTCGATCAATCCGATGCTGCCCGACTGGCAGGAGGATCTCCGACGCTGCGTCGAGCAACACCACATGCCCGGCATTCGGCTGCACCCGAACTACCACGGCTATCGCCTCGACGAACCGGTGTTCGCCCAAGTGCTCGATCTGGCGGCCAAGCGTGGATTGATCGTCCAGCTTGCCATCCGCATGGACGACCCCCGGGTGCAACATCCGCTGATGCGCGTACCCGACGTCGATGCCAAGCCCCTGGCCGAGTTGGCCAAGGCCCGGCCTGGCCTGCGTCTGGTGTTGCTCAACGCGCTGGCCACGATCAGCGGCGCGCTACTCGCGCAACTGGCGGCCACGGGACGCATTTGGTTCGAGATCGCCATGAAGGAAGGGGTCGCCGGGGTGGCGCAGCTTGTCAACGCCGTCTCGCCGCAGCGGGTACTCTTCGGGTCCCATCTGCCCTTGTTCCCGCTGGAATCGGCCGTGCTCAAGATGCAAGAGGCGGGCCTCGACGGCCCGCGCCGGCAGGCCATCGAGCACCAGAACGCTCAGAGACTGCTCCAGCCCGCAGCGCGATGAGGCTGGTCACGCCGCCTCGCGAAGGCCTTGATTCCCGTCGTCCGCGTCGCGATCCGGGTTGCGACCGCACCGCGAGGATACACCCTGGCGAGGGGTCTCTTGACACTCGGCCAGCACATCCGCGACTCGGTGCTCCAGCTCGTCGAGCCGTCGAAGCAGATCGTCGTGTCGGGCTTCGAGATCGAGCAATACCTGAAGCTGACCAAACGCCGCATCCATGCCGAAGACTCCTTGGG
>JANLFZ010000612.1:1451-3155 GCA_024653385.1 Thermoguttaceae bacterium
TGGACCAGCGGTCGCGCACTGCCAATACCGGAAATCGGCAAACGAGCATGCCGAGCACCAGGTTTCCAGATCGATACGCGCGTCTAAGGGCAAGCTGGGTAATATGTTACGAATAATCCGATAAGAGCGGCCGTCGAACCTGAATAAAATCAAAACGGATCACGATCAGACGGATAGACAAACCGCGCGTTGCCGGTATAAACTAATGGGTCCCCTCGCTCCCGTGGGGTGAGCCCCGGGCGCAGGGCTGTTGTGTCATGGGTTTCGCAGAAGGAGGATTGGGTGGTTAAACTGACGTTGCGGGAAAACGAGTCCATTCAAGAGGCGGTGCGCCGCTTCCGCAAATTGGTCGAGCGGAGCGGAATCAAGAAAGAAATGCGTCGGCGCGAGTATTACGAGAAACCCAGCGAGATCAAGCGCCGCGCTCGACTCCGGGCGGAACGTCGGTCCCGCCGAACCCGTTTGCTGCAAAACGTCTGATCTTGTTACAATGCCGCGTTCTTGCGGTGCGATGACCCCGCGGGCTCCCAGTCTGGACCTTCCGTGCGAGGGTGCGATGAACATCATGGAGATCACCTCGGGGACGGAGATGAATGGCGCGGTGCAGCACTGCCATCTCTTGTGCCGCGCGTTGGCCCGCCGCGGCAACCGGGTCACGCTGGTTTGCCGGCCTGGGGCGTGGATCGGGGATCAGTTTGCCGACGGGTCGGTCGAGGTGATCCGATCCGACTTGCACCGCATCCCGTTCGACGAATTGCGGCGTATCGCCGCGGTCGTCCGCCAGCGCCGGATCGAGGTGGTCCACACCCACATGAGCCGGGCACATTTCTTCGGTGTGCTGTTGCGATGGTTTAGCGGGGTGCCCTGCGCGGCGACGGCCCATAGCCGGTACATCCAAGTCCACTGGATGTTCAACGACCTGGTCATCGCGGTCAGCGAGGCGACTCGGCGTTTCCATCGCCGATGGAACCTCGTGGGCGCGCGGCGCATCGAGACGATCCACAACTTCATTGATCCCGACCGCCTGAACCCCATGCCTGCCGACGCGCGGGCGGAGGTGCGGGCCGAGTGGGGGGTCGAAGCCTCGTGGCCGCTCGTCGGCGCGGTGGGAAACGTCATCCCGCGCAAGGGACTGATCTACCTGGTCCGCGCGCTTCCCGAGGTGCTCTCGGCGGTGCCCGAGGCCCGGCTGGTCATCGTGGGTCGCGAGATTTCCCGCTCGTATCTGGCCCGGCTGAAAAGCTTGGCAGACGAAATCGGCGTGGCCTCGCGGATCGTGTGGGCAGGGCATCGGACCGATGTGCCGCGGGTGCTGGCCGCCTTGGACCTGTGCGTGCTGGCTTCGCTCGAGGAGAGCCTGCCCTTGACGTTGCTCGAGGCGATGGCGGCCGGCTTGCCGGTAGTGGCCACGGCCGTCGGCGGCGTGCCCGAGTGTATCCGGCCCGGCCAGACCGGCCTCTTGGTGCGGCCGGGCAACAGCGGGGAGTTGGCCCGGGCGATCGTTCATCTCTTGTCGGATCCCGCCCAGCGCCGCGCGTTGGGCGATGCCGGCGCGGTGTGGGTGCGCGAGCAATTCTCTCCGGAAGCCCAGACGGCGCGCATCGAAGCCGCCCTGGCCCGCGTCGCGCGGCCAGCCGCGTGAAGCGCACCCCGGGGGTCGACTTCGGCCGCGGTTAGGGCCTGTAAAACAATAAGTTGGGCAAA
>JANLFZ010000613.1 GCA_024653385.1 Thermoguttaceae bacterium
CCGCAACGGCAACGGCACGCCCGACCACGACGAGACCGACTGGGACGGCGACGGCGTACCCAACGCCGACGCCGTCCCAGTCGGTCTCTTCGTGGTCGGGCGTGCCGTTGCCGTTGCGGTCGTCGCCTTTGCCGTCGGCATCGATGTCGGCGTCGAGGCTGTCGCCGATCCGGTCGCCGTCGTCGTCGGCCTGCTCCTCGCGCTCCAGCGGCCAGACGTCCTTGGCGTCGGGCACGCCGTCGTTGTCGTCGTCCTCGTCCACGTCGTTCGGCAGGCCGTCGCCGTCGCTGTCGGGCACGCCCCGGTCGGTCACCACCAGGGCCAGATCGACCGTAAAGGGCGGCGCGGCGACCGACTGCTCGCCGGCCGGGGCGTCGAACGAGGCGAGGATCCGGCCGTCGCTCGGGCTGTACCAGTACGCCTTGGACGGCTTGGGCACGTCGATCCGCACGCGCAGGTCGCGAACCGCGCCCCGGTCGTGGCTCCAGTCGTGATGGGCGTGCCGGCCCTCGTGCTGGGCCTTGCGGCATTCGGCGCAGCCGTGGTGGTGCAGATAGACCGCAGCGCACTGGTCGGAGCGCAGTCCATAGGCGCGGGTCTCGTTGGCCTGGTGGCCCTCCAGCGCGACCTTGGTCATCTTCACGCCGCGGTCGAGGCGCGAGGCGAAGTCCTGAAGCACGCGCACGTACTGCCGCTCCTCGGGTCCGATCCAGAGGTTCATGAAATGCCCGTCCTTGGCGTACGAGGTCTCCCAGAAGATGAAGGCGGCCTCGTGGAACAAGGCGGTCCAGCTTCGCACGCGCATGCGCCGGGCCGAGCCGGGGTCCCACACCCCGCCGATGCCCTGGCCCGACAGGTCCTCGCGCCCGCGGCTATTGCCCTGCTCGCCGTAGATGACCGGCTTGCCGTGCCGCTTCTGGGGCATCACCTGGCCGACGGTCACCTCATCGGACGACCGCTCGTCTTCGTTGCCGTACCAGTGCGGCGCGTTGATCTCGATGCCCGGCAGCTCGGGCCGCTCCCAGCTCGTGCTGATCGGGTGGCCGTAGGGGTCGATCGACTTGAGGTAGGGGACCATCTCGGCGTACCACGCCGCGTCGGCCTTCTGCTCGTTGAGGAACTCCCAGAAATCGACGTACGCCCCCCAGCGGTCCACACTGTACTTCAGCGCGCGGCGGACCTTGGCCATGCCCGCGGCATCGCTCGGCCGGTCGTTGCACACCGGCGTGTAGCCGAAGATGCCGTAGAAGTTGCGCATGCCGTACTTTCGGGTCATTTGGAGCATTTCGTCGACCATGCGGGCCTGCTCCCAGCGCACGTGGTCGAGGGTGGCGTTGTTCTCGTTCTCCGGGCTGGCGAAGACCTTGATCGAGAAGTTGTTCGGCGAGAACCGCCAGAGGTTGAACCCCGCGCGCGAGGCCCGGCCGAACTTCACGTCGGCGTTCTGGGGATTCATCGAGGGGCCGCGAACGAACATCGCGCCGGGCGGGGTAACGGGCCGCTTGTCGAGGTTGTCGGTCCGGAAAGGCCCCTCCATCGCCATCGAGTCCATGGCCGAGCCGTTGTGGTTGCCGTCGAAGATGCCGTCCTGGAAGCCGATGGGAAAGTACGGCGTGCCGTCGTCGAACACGAACCGGAACGGATTTTCGGGGCTGATCCGCACGAAGCCCTTCTGCGGCACCCGCCCGCGAACCACCTCGAAGCCGCCGCCGCCGGTGGCACGCTCGCCGCGCGGGTTGCGGAACTCGTAGGCGAACTTCCAGCGGCCCAACTCGGCCGGGGCGAAGCGGGCCTTCCACAGGTCGGCGGGATCGCATGGCCAGATGGTCGGCTCGTCCCGCTTCGCGCCCGTGCCCTTGACGATCGGCTTCTGCGGCTTCGACGACCCGTAGAAGAATCCGCCGACCGTGGCCTTCTTGCCGCTGGGGGCCGTGAAGGTCACGTCGATCGTCACGTCCCACGTGGGGTCGTGGTACCGGCCCTCGTGCTGGAAGGTCAGCTCGAAGACCTGGTAGGGCATCAGGCGCTGGGTGTTCTGCGTGGTCTTGACCACCAACTCAACGGCCGGCGACGGCCCGACCATGACCGCCATGCCGAGCACCAGACTGGCCAGGAACACCGAAAGAGCCGGGCGAATCATGGCATATCTCCTCGTGGATCGCGGGTGGGGCCGGCTTCCGGCGCTGCACCAGTGGCCGGAAGGACCCGATTGCCCAAGACGCGGGGATTTCGCGGCAACGCGAATATACCCGCACGTCGGCAGAAAACCAAGGACGGCCGCCTCGGCATGCGCTTGACCAGCCCTTGGTCGTGGACCACAATCAAAACCTGGTCCTTCCCACGCCAGGAGTCCTTCCATGCGATCGACCGCGTCGTTTCTGATGGTTGCTCTGTTGTTGTCGGCTGCCCGGGCTGCTGCCGCTGCCGAGGCGCCCAAGCATCTCGCGCTTCGGGCCGTGCCCTTCACCGAGGTCAAGGTCGGCGACCGGTTCTGGGCGCCGCGGATCGAGACGAACCGCGCCAAGTCGCTGCCGCACAATTTCAAGTGGTGCGAAGAGACCGGGCGCATCAGCAACTTCGTCAAGGCCGCCCGGCGCGAAGGGAAGTTCGAGGGCATCTACTTCAACGACTCCGACGTGTACAAGGTGCTCGAGGGGGCGTCGTACTCGCTGGCCGACCGCCGCGACCCGGCCCTGGAGAAAACCGTCGACGAGGTGATCGCCAAGATCGCCTCGGCCCAGCAGCCCGACGGCTACCTGAACACCTATTACACCCTGGCCGAGCCGGGCAAGCGATGGACGAACCTCGCGGCCATGCACGAACTGTACTGCGCCGGCCACCTGATCGAGGCGGCCGTGGCCCACTACCGCGCCACGGGCAAGAAGACGCTCTTCGATGTGGCCGTGAAGTTCGCCGACCACATCGATGCGATGTTCGGCCCCGGCAAAGAGCCCGGCATCTGCGGCCACGAAGAGATCGAGCTGGCCTTGGTCAAGCTCTACCAGGTCACCGGCAACGAGCGCTACATGACCCTCGCCCGACGCATGCTCGACCTGCGAGGCGACTCGACCCAGCGCAAGACCTGGGGCCCGTACTGCCAGGACCATCTGCCCGTGCGCCAGCAGCGCGAAATCGTCGGGCACGCGGTGCGGGC
>JANLFZ010000614.1 GCA_024653385.1 Thermoguttaceae bacterium
GGCGGGGCGACCATTGCCGAAACCCAGGGACGCTTGACACGTCCGCTGGGTTACACCACGGTGCAGACACGGTTGAACCGGCTGGTCACCAAGGGGGTCGTTGTGCGAACCGCAGAGCGACCCGCGCGGTACGTGGCCTCGGTCTCGCCCGAGGAGGTCGGACGCGATGTGCTCTCGTTACTCGTGGAGCGAGTCACCCAGGGGGGCGTGGTCCCGCTGGTGGCCGAGTTGCTCCGAGCAAGGACGCTAGGGCCAGAAGAAGTCCGGCAGTTGCGGCGATTGCTGGATCAGTTGGAATCGAAGGGTGAAGTCGGCCGCTCGAAGTGAACGCGGAGGGGTACGATGGGTGGGTTCTTCATGCGCGTGGGAAGCGACCTGCTGTGGAGCAGTCTGCTTCTCACCGTAGGGGTATTGGCGATTTGGGCCGTGCTCGGGGGGCTGCGCGTTCGGTCGCCCCGGCTGCATCGCGCCGGATATCTGGTGGCCCTTCTGGCAGGCTGGGCTTGGGTCCTGGCGCTAGCGGGTCTGCCGGTAATCGAAGTCCCGGTGCGGGTATTGGGGGATTCACCTGGCGCGAGTTCGAGGGACGAGAGGGCCGACCAAGCCACCGCCGGGCCGGAGGCATCGGCTCCGTCAGATCGCCTTGGCGGGCTGCCAGAGTGCAAGGGTCTTGACGAGCACGCGGCGATAGCCGATCCGCAACGGGCAGCGTCGACAAGCTTGGTCGGCAACGACGCGGGCTTGCAGCCGGGTAGGGCCGGGTTGGGCGAGGTGCCGATCACCGTTGGACAACAGGCGGTCGCGGGCTTGGAGCAACCCAGGCCCGCCCGGTCGGCAAGGCAAATCGAGTCGGCGATGACCTGGCCGGTTGCCGCGGGCACATGCATCTGGTTTGCAGGGGTTTTGGCGGTAGTGGCCCACTGGGTACGAGGGTATCTCGCGGTGGCTAGCCGTTGTCGTAGGGCCCAGCCCGCCCCGCCCGAGGTCTGCCGCATGTGGAACCAGATGTTGCCTCTTCACGGGGCGCGGCACGAAATGCCGGTGGTGTTCGATGTGCAATGGGGGCCCGTCCTAGTGCGACTGGGTCGCGGATACGTGTTGGTTTTGCCGGCCGAGGGTTGGATGCGTCTGTCGCCCGGCGAGCAGCGCGCGGTGTTGTCACACGAGTTGGCCCACTGGCTGCGGGGCGACCTCTGGAAATCGCTGGCAGTGCGGGTGCTGGCGATTGCGCACTGGTTCAATCCTCTGGCGTGGTTTGCGGTGCGGCGGTTCGAGGCGGCGGCCGAGTGGGCCTGCGACCAGCGGGCCGTCTGCGACCATGCGGAAGCTCGAAAGTGCTTTGTGCGGGCCCTTCTGGCCTTGAAATCTCCCGAGGTCTTGTCCGGTTGGCCGAGCACGGCTTCCGGTTCCGGAGATGTCCTGGAGCGCGTGCGGCGTCTGGCCCCCGACTTTTCTGAAGGAGACCCGGTAATGAAACGGTTCGTTTTCTTGGTGGCGGTAGTGCTGGTGATGGGGGCGTGGTTGTTGCGGCCGGCGATTCCCGAGCCGACAATGGCGGTGGCCGCGGCGGCCGCCTTGGAAGC
Source organism: Thermoguttaceae bacterium (assembly GCA_024653385.1). Taxonomy (GTDB): domain Bacteria; phylum Planctomycetota; class Planctomycetia; order Pirellulales; family Thermoguttaceae; genus JANLFZ01. The sequence continues at coordinate 1,584 of JANLFZ010000614.1, forward strand.
GGCCCCACTAGACAAACCGGAAACACCAGCGGAGGAGGCCAAGCCCCGCATCTACCCGGCAGCCCGCCTGAAGTACCAGTATAAGACTTTTCAGGAATGGATGGCCGAGGGCGAGGACCTGAGCTTGGAGGTGCGGTGCGAGGTGGCCAAGGCCCTAGCGGCCTTTGGGGCGAACGGAATGCCTCAGGAAGCCGCCGAGGCCATCTTGGAACTGGTAGCAGGTGTCACAACCTGGAATCGTGATCCGCGGCAAGCCGGGGGAAAACTGGCGGCTCAGGCGATCGTAAGTCTCGGTGGCGGACCGGCGGAGGGCTCCGCGGACGCGAGCTATGTGATGCCGGTCTCGGCCACGATGCCGGTGTTACTGCGCTCGCTGCGCCAGGGCACGCCAGGGCAGCAGTACGTGGTGGCGGAGGTCTTGGCGCGAGCACTGGGCCAAGGTACAGACATCAGTCCCGCGCTGCCGGATATCCGAGCCCTGCTCGAACGGTACCGGGAGAGCGAACGCTCGGCCAGCCGCGGTCAGTTGGTGCCAGGTGCATGGGACGCGCGCCTGGAGTTCGCGCCGATGCTCTGTTGGGTCTTACGGGAAGCACTGCTTTACGCCGACGCGTCTGGAAAACACGGCATCGACTACCTGGAAAACCTCCGGAAGAGCGATAAGACAGAAGTGTTCTGTTCTGAAGTGGAACGCTTCTATGCGCTCAGCGGCCTTCATTACCCGGTCTACCCTGACGTCGAACGACCCGCGCTGAAGGGCCTGCGAGCCTATTTGCTCGAGTTGGCCAAGCGTTCCGACCCCGCGGAGAGTCTGGCCGGAATACAGGCGTTAGGCCGCTTGGGGTGCCATCTTGGCCCCGCGGTGGCTGCGTTGATCGACTTGTTCGCCAAGCTCGACGAGCGCCGCCAAGCTGAAGTGCTCAAGACACTGCAAATCTACGGCGCGAGCAGCGCGTTTGTCTTGGGGAAGCCTGCTGCCATGCCCGACGGCCAACCAGTCATGGCAAGCCTTTCAGGCGGAATGGGCGGCTATGGCGGCGGGGGCGTCGGTATTGGGGGGATGATGCCCAGCATCGACGAGGAAACGAAGCGAAACCTCACGGCTACCCGCGCGCAGATCCGTCTATTCTCCGAGCAGCTTGCCGCCAAATCCCCCTCGCCAGCCGTTCGCCAGCAGGCGGCCAAGCTGGTTGAACTGTCGCGGGACTAGTCGCTAGCCACAGGACGGGGCCGTGGCCCGCATTGGCACGCGTTTACTCAAGCCCAATTCCTTCCGGCTACGGGGGCGACGTGCCGGTGAACCGCTGGGGCATGGGAGGCGGCGAGTCGTAGGGGCCCGTCGGCGCCGCGCGAACGGACCACCGCGGACGCCCCTCTGGATCCGCGCCTTCCTGGCTGAACGTGACCGTATAGGTCCGCGGACCGGCCGAGGTGACGATCGTGGTCCCGCAGGAGTAGGGGTTTTCGGTCGGGAACCCGGTTTCCAAGAGCAAGTAGGGTGCGTGCTCTGCACGCACGCGATCGCGCCCACTGGAAAGGCCGC
>JANLFZ010000615.1 GCA_024653385.1 Thermoguttaceae bacterium
TGGGATTACTACGACTACTACGGTCGCGAGGACACGTCGGAGAAGGACCGCGCCCGGTTGTCGAAGCGCCGGCCGCTGAAGATCCTCTCCGAATCGGACACGAACTCGATCCTCGTGCAAGGGGCCGACGCGACGCAACTGCGCCAGATCGAGGAACTGATCAAGTTCTACGACCGCGCCGAACCGACCGACGCCCAGTCGGTGCGCAAGACGCAGACCTTCCGGCTCAAGCACTCGCAGGCGAAGGTCGTGGCCGAGACGATCAAGGACGTGTACCGCGACCTGCTCAGCGCCAACGACAAGGCCCTGGCGAGCACGCAGCCGCAACGTCCGGAGCGATCGTTCAGCTTCTTCTTCAGCGACGACAGCGACAAGGCCGAGAAGACGCCGAAGTTCAAGGGGTTGCTTTCGGTGGGCGTCGACGACTTGTCGAACACGCTGGTCGTTTCGGCCCCGGCGTACCTCATGGAGGGCGTGTCGAAGATCATCGACGAGTTGGATTCGGCCGCCGAGCCTGCCGAAGAGACCATGAGCGTGGTGAACCTCAGCCAGGGCGCGGCCGGGCCGCAGGTCAAGGAGGCGCTGGCGCGGGTGCTTGGCCAAGGGGGCTCCGAGCGTGCCGGCCGGAGCAAGCCCGGCGAGACCGCCCCGCGCAAGCCCGAACCGCGCCGAACCCGGCGCACGGCCGAATCGTCGAGCAACCGGTCGCGGTAGGCATAACGCGCGCGACGGTGGCTCGGTCCTCCGCTTGACGCTTGCCCACCGCCGCGCCCTGTGCCACCATGAAGGCCATCCCGCGGTGGCTCTTCAACTTGGAGGCCCGATCGATGCTCACCTGGAAACGCATGGGGTTCGCCTGGGCTGTGCTGATGGTCTTGGCGGCGGCCGGCCGATCCGCGCCCTTGGCCGTGCCGACGGTTGCGAAGCTCAAGGACTTGCACCTTCAGACCGAGTTGGTCCGCGACGGACGGCCGCTGGCCGTGCTGGTCGCGCCGGGCTCGGGAGTCCACGACGCCGCGGCGCGCCGGATCGCCGAAGCGGTCAAGGCACTTACCGGCGCGGACCTGCCGATCGAGCGCGACGCCTCGCCCGCGGCCTCGCTCCCGCTCAAAGGCCATGCGATCGTCCTCGGCAATCGCTCGACGAACCGGCTCATCGGCGAGTTGTACAATCGGTACTACACCCTGCTCGATCTCAAATACCCCGGGCCGGGCGGGTACGAGGTGCGCACGCTGCACAATCCGTTCGGCAACGGCGCGAATGCGGTTTTCGTCGGCGGCAGCGACGCGGCCGGGGTCGAGGCCGCGGCCGACGTGCTCGTCGCCCGGCTTCGCGAGGCGGCCCAGGGCAGGTCGCTTTGCCTCGGGCGCCTGGCCGAGATCCGACTGGGCAAGGGACTCCAGCCGCCCAAGACGCCGGCCGACGCCCAGACCTGGGAGGCCTCGGCCGGCTACGGCTCGATCGGCTACTTCGGCTGGAACAGCCTGAGCAAGCGCATGGCCTTGTACTACATGACGGGCGACGTGGCCCACGCGCGCGAGTTCGTGCGCCTGGCCTTTCCCGACGCGGCGGCCAAACGCGAAATCGCCCGGATCGACGGCGAGCGGATCGAGGACAAGGACCACCCCTTGAGCGGCCCGTACCATTACACCGCGCACCTGATGATTCTCTACTGGGACCTGATCGAGGAAAGCCCGGTCTTCAGCGACGACGAGCGTCTGCGCATCACCCGGGCCTTTGCCGAGCAGGTCAACCATTGGGCCGCCGAGTGGGCCTACGCGGCGCGGACCGATCGGCCGCCGCGCCTGGTGGGCTCGCGGCACGATCAGTGGGCGGCGATCTCGCTGTACTGCCTCGCCCGGTACTTCCAGACCTACTACCCCGATCCCTTCTGGAAACGGCACCTCGACGCGGCCGCGCGGCACTTCGCGCCGCTCCACGAGCACGCCTGGGTGGCCGGCGAGAACGACAACCTGTTCTGGTACAACACGGCCACGGCCCCGATCCTCACGCACTTGTTGCTGACGGGCGACCGCGTGCCGGTCGAAAACGGCGTGCTCGGCACGCTTTTGCGCGGGCAGGAGATCCTCGCCTCGGGCCGATCGCCCGATTGGGCCCTCCATAGCGCGGCGATCGATTTCCTCCACAAGGCGGCCTACCTCACCCAGGACGGCCGATGGATCACCTATCGCCGGCGCACGGGTCTGGATACCGACGTGTTCCGCCTGGGGCAGTCGTTCTGGCCCGAGGAGCACCTGGCGCCCAGACCGCCCGACGACCTCGTGAACCGCTGGACGATCCACCGCCTGCCCAAACCGATGTGGGAGGCCCGGCAAAGCGGCCTGGCGCACGACGAGTCGTTCCTGTTCGGCAGTTTCCGCAGCCGGCCGGACGCGGGCGGCGACTTTATACTGCTCGACGGGTTCAACGGGGCATCGCGCAACCCGTACCATACCTTCACGATCCTCGAATTGCGCCTTGGCGGCTACACGCTTTTGCGCGACTACCTGAACCAGGTGGTCACCCGGGTCGACGGCCTGATGGAGCCGAAGATCGCCATGGACGCGGCCTTGAAGCGGTGCGATGTGATCGGCGCCACGGCCCTGGCGATCGGCGAGGTGCCCGACGCCGCCTTTGCCAACTGGCGGCGGTCGCTCGTCCAGCGCACGGGCCGCTACGCCCTGGTGGTCGATCAACTGACCTTCCGCCAAGAGGGCCCGAATGCCGAAGTCGCCATCGAGTGGCAGACCGAGCGCGGGGGCAAACGGTTGGCCGACGGGCAGGTGATGTTCCAGGCCCCGCGCGAAGACGGTGTGCGGAAAAACGACTCGGGCGCGCAGCTTCTTGCCGCCGACCCGCTTCGCACCACCGGCGGCGGCACCCGGTGGACCATGCAGTGGCTCGGACCGGTCCGCCACGGCGAGTGCAAGACGTTCTTCACGCTCCTGGGCATCGAGCCGGGGGCCACCCAACCGACGCTGGCCTGTTGCCGCACGGGGGAACGCTCGGCGGCCCTGGGCCTGCCGGGGCCGGCGGCGGCCGTCGTCCGTGGCACGGGCGATCGCGCCGCCGAGTTGGCCGTGGTGGCCGACGACCACGTGTTCGCCATCGCCGCCAAGCAGATCG
>JANLFZ010000616.1 GCA_024653385.1 Thermoguttaceae bacterium
TCAAGTTGCTGCTCGTCCGCCGGGCTGCCCGGCGGAACGACGATCGCGCGGCAGGCCGGCAGGGGTTGGTCGGGGGCGATCCAGCGGTTGAAGAAGCCGGCGCGCGTCAACCCGTCCGTCACGCGACCCGCGCGGGGACCATAGAGGACGGCCACGTCGGCCGCCGGCCGGGCGTCCTCCACCCACGGTCGGACCTTTCGGAACCACGCGCCGACGGCTTTCGCCCGCTGCAAATCCTCGCCGAAGACGCCGTCATGCCCCGGGGTCAGCACGAGGTTGACGCCGGCGCCCTGGCAGACCGCGACGGCCGTGGCGGCGATGGCCTGCTCGACCGTCAAGCTGGCGGGGGGAGGCTTGTCTTCCAGCGGCGTGAACCACGAACTGACCAGCAGCAAGCAGATGTCCAGCGGCTTGGGCAACGCCCACGCCATGCGGGCCAGTTGCTCGTTGTTCTCGAAACTGTGGCCTTCGTTGTACAGGTACTGCAACCGCGCCCCGACGTGTTCCTTCCAGGCGCCGCCGGCGAAAAAATCGCTGCCCGACCCATTCGCGGTGAACACGCACTGGTCCTGACGCTGTTGGCGGCGGATGGCGTCGACTTCATCGAGGAACCTCGCCAGGGTGCGCACGTTGAACTCGGCCAATCGTCTGCCGGTCGCCTGCTCGAACGGCTCGCCGAACATCTGCTGATAGGCGCGGGCGGTCCACGGGCTGGTCGTGTTGAAACGCTCGCTGAAGATGTCGAACCAGAGGCCGTGAATAGGGCCGTAGTTGCCGAGCACCTCGCGCACCTGTTCGAGGCACTTCTGCCGAAACGGCGAATGCAGCGTCTGATAGCGCGTCGGCCAGGTCGGCGAGAACACGATCGGCTTGCCTTGGCGGTCGACCAACGCCCACGCGTCGAACTCCGGATTGCCGTCGCTGATGGCGTTGAAGTACAGCACCAAGGGCAATCCGCCGCGCTGGCAGGCCGTCGCCAGTTCGCGCAGAAAATCGCGTTTGGTCTTGAAACGCGTCGTCTTCGTGTCGTGGAAGACCAAGCCATCGATCCACTTGTCGTAAAATACGAGGTGGCTGGCACCGACTTCCTTGAAATCCTTGACCCACTGCGGGGCGTCGAATCGGCTGCCGAGATTCTCCATCCACGCTTGAATGGTGTAGGGCTTCTTTGGTTCGTAGATGAAGCCGGTCATGATGCTCACGGTGGGCGCCTTGTGCCAACACGGCTGCGCGGCAGTCGCCGGTCGCGCGGCAACTGCAAATCCGAGAGCGAAGCAGGCCAAGGCGATGACGGTGCTCTTTCGTTGCATCGGATTCTCTCCTTTGCGCTATGCGGTCCGCTTGAGCGCCGCCGGTCGATGCTCAAAATGATCGCCGAAAGGCCGTCGCGGTGCAAGGGAGCGAGTCAGACCAACAAACGGCGGTCGCCGAGGTGCGCGGCTTGGGCGCTGCCCTGTTGCCCCGACAACCGCTGGCAGCACGTCTGTTGACGGAAGACGAAACGCGGTAGGATTGGGGAAGCGGGCAGGCTTACAGGAACGCACGGCATGGCAATGCTCAGGCCCTGGCTGACCCTGGTTGGTGATGTTCATTCGAACATCGCTGACTATATGCGTTTGGTCGAGCGGTCCGCGTATTCCATCCAGCTTGGCGATCTGGGGTTCGATTATTCGCTCTTGCAACAGCTCGATCCCGCGAGGCACCGATTCTTGCCCGGGAACCACGATAACTACGAGGCCCTGCCGCCGCACGCCATGGGCGACTTCGGTTTGTGGAGAATTCCCGGGGCCGAGCCCGGGAACCTCTCCGGAGAGGTCTTCTTTGTGCGGGGAGCCTTCAGCATCGACCGCTCGTCCCGGACCGAAAACGTCGATTGGTTCGCCCAGGAACAACTCAGCGAGGAGCAGTTCGCGCAGGCCCTTGAGCTGTACGCCAAGGTCAGGCCCGATTTCGTGATCAGCCACGATGGTCCGACTTCGGTGGTCGCCTGTTTGGCCGACTACCGCCCCACGGCACGAACGAACCAGGGCCTGCAAGCGATGCTGGACATCCACCGCCCCAAGCGATGGTTCTTTGCGCACCACCATTTCATGTGGGGTAAGGAGATCGGCGGCACGCTGTTCATGTGTGTTGGGGAACTCGCCGCCTTGGACATGGACGAGAGACTCAGCCTCGCGGCGGACCCTCGTGGTGGGAGGGCCCCGCCGATCCTCTGAAGTGGACCATGACCTAATGGCACAATCCGACGACGCTGGCCGAAACCCCGAGGCGGATGCGGGGTTTACCATCGGTGGAACGTTGTCGACGGGGAGAGTGGGGGAGCATCTCCGCCGATCGGTTGGTGTTTCTGTACCCTTTTCGAGGAGTGGTCTGATGAAACGACTGTGGTCGGTGTTGGCGGTGCTCTTGGTTCTGGCGTTGGCGGCCAGCGCCTCGGCTCAGGAGAAGAAGGAACGGAAGCGCGGCGAGGGCAAGAGCCGCTTCAGCGTCGAGGAACGCTTCAAGCAACTCGACAAGAACGGCGATGGCAAGCTGACCGAGGAGGAGTTCCTGGCGAACCCGCGCGTCGAGAAGGCCAAGGACAAGGAAAAGGCCAAGGAAGAGTACAAGGCCCGCTTCAAGAAAATGGACAAGAACAACGACGGTGTTTTGAGCATCGACGAGTACAAGAAGGGCATGGAGGACCTCATGAAGGAGTTCCGCGAGAAGCGCGGCGAGAAAAAGTAGTAGCAGTAGCGCGTGCGCGCCCCCCTGAAATCGGGAAGATCGCCGCCTTCCTCGGCGATTGCCCGATGCCCTTCCGGTTCGTGGGGCCCGCATGACGGGTTCCAGCGATTACCGACCATGTGGAAGCCGCCAGCCTCTTCGACTGGCGGCTTCTTCGTTTACCTCAGGAGCGGGGTCCCCTGGATGCCGAAACCCAGGATGCGGCGATACCTTGGCGGCATTTCGGGGTTAGTAAGAACAGGAGCAGGGCTTTGAACTTCGGTGAGTTCGAGGTCGCTGCGAGTGTCCAAGACGTAAAGACAAAGCCGAGAAGGTCTTTGCGCAAGAGGGCCCGCAAGTGGCCCGAGGGTAAGAGAAAGTAGCCATTGAATCCCCGATGCAGGGTCGGTGGTCACT
>JANLFZ010000617.1 GCA_024653385.1 Thermoguttaceae bacterium
GCCTGCGCCGGAATGGCAAGCAGTTTGCCAATGCGGTCAGGAGCCATTGGGCCATTGAAAACACCCTGCACTGGTCCCTGGACATGACGTACCGCGAAGACGAAAGCCGGGTTCGTCATCGGACGTTCACGCAAAACCTCTCCTGGCTACGTCGCTTCACCTTGAGCCTGATCAAGCAGCATCCAGGCAAAGAAAGCAACATCATGAAGCGTCGCATGGCCGGGTGGAGTGTTGACTTCCTGATGCAAATCCTTACTGGTAAACACACTTAGTGTGCGCTGGCCCTGCGTAGGGAAGAGCATCGGGCCGAGAATGGCAAATCGCCAATAGTGGATAAAGCAGGAGTCATGGCGATGTGCCAAGTAACAAACCCGGACAGACTATGTCCGATCCTCCACGTATTCGGCCTCATGGACCACGTTCGGTGGGCGCAGCCTGCCGCCTACGACACGATCAATTACTGCGCGAACGACCTTACGCCCGACGAGAAGCTACTCACTCACTGGCTGTGCTACATCACCGATCGGCAAACGCCCTTTCAGCGCATCTGGGATGTCGGCGGATACGTTCTATCCCACCTTGTTCGATGCTACACTCGTGAACGGGATCGCCCTGTTCGAAACCTCATCAACGATTATATCTTGCGAGAGAACCGCACGGTTTGGCTGCGCTGTCCCCTCCCACCTGCCGGCGCTAACGCCCGTTTATCTCGCTACGAGAACGTGATCGTAAACGGCGCGGTTACGTTCGCCTCCCGATACATGGCAGACGACCTGGTGCGGATGTACCGCACGCTCGAAACACTGGCGAGAAACGAGTGGGACAGAAGCTTTGCAGGGTTCCTCGCCGATTGCTTGGGAGATGGAGACGATCGGTACGCCGCCATCCGGCGCACCGCCACCGCGTTGAGTCGACTTACGTACGACGGTAGGAGCTATGACCAAGCAACCCTGCAAGAAGGGTTTGCGGACGCGGCACAGCGGGCGGCTAACTTTGCGATGCCGGCGCAGGCTGGCGATGCACTGTATGGCCGCAAACGCCTTTGGTGTTCGCTGCGTGACTACTTGAAGAGCGCCGAGTTCAACAGGGAGCTTGTGGCGGCGTTGCAGGCCGCTGGGCTGGCAACCGCCGAAACATGGGCTAGGAACAATGGGGCCCTAAGGCACGCGCTCCACGCGCTCGAACTTCCCGGTGATGTGTGGAACAACGCCTTTGAATTCCGCGCAGGCTTGTTCTTACCATACCTGACAAATGTGCCGGGAAACTGGGACATGCCGAGGATTATCCGGGCCATCTACAACCGTCTCCGCGAGAACCAGGAGCTGCAGTTCCATCCAGAGCAACTGGACGTGTCTTTCGATTTTGTGCCAAGGATGTGCCAACGGAACCAGTGCGATGTGTGTCCCTTCGGCGGCGGTGTTGAGCAACTGTGTCACCAACACGAGGACCTTCTTTGTCCGGTCACGCTTGCTTGTTGCGGATACAGATATCGCTGCTCTCCGGCAAACTGTCCACTGAGGGAGAACCGGACGAGGGGCTTCTGCCATCAGAACCTGGCTGGAGGCGTCGCTCCTGATTGACCAGGGTGGTGCGTGACCGCCAAGATGACTTCTTGCCGGCTGGCGCTCGGGTACTGGCAAGCCCAGTCTGTGGAACATCCGGTCGCAAAGATCGCGGGGCCTTGGCGCCAGTCCTGAGAGCCGCTTGCCAACGGCAGAGAACCTGCAACGGCGGGCATGCTCGCCTTCCGGGCGAATTCCTCGCGTGGCGGGGTCGGCTCTGGGACGACCCTCAACCCGAGCCAGCACCCCCTCTGCTCGAGGCCGAGCAGTGATGCCTCGCGAAGCACTGGTGCGTGCGTTTCAGAGTTTTTCGGTCAGCGTGGCAATGTCCTCGAAGCGGCCTTCGACGAGAAGCTGGCCGTAGGCCGAGAAGACTCCCTTGGCGATGTTCCTCCAGCCGGACCAGATCGCTTTGCCTTCGGCCGCGAGGGTCATCTGGCGTCCGACCAGGGCGGCCTCGGCCTGGGCGAAGCGGTGGATCGTCGGGGCGTCCCAGCCGGGCATGGCGCGGGCGAGGGTAGCCAATCGGCCGACGATCGTTTCGGCCAGCTTCTGGCCGTCGGCGCGGGTGGCGAACCGTTTCGGGTCTCGCCCGCCCACGCCGCGGTGGGGCTCGTCGCCCAGTTGCGAAAGGTCCACGCTCGGCGGATCGAGATACATCATCAACGAGGTCTCGCCCCAAGCCGCGTGATCGCCGTGGTAGCCCACGTCGAGCGCCAGGAAATACTCGGGCGTGCCGAGCACGGGGACTCCGAGGGCGCGGGTCATGCGCACGGCCAGTTCGCGCACGACGATCTGTTGTGCCGCCCCGTAGTGCCCGGTCAGCACGATCACCGCCCGAAACCCTTGCCGAACCGCCTCGCGGCAGAGTTTTTCGACCCAGCCGCGCAGGAGCACCGAGAAGACGTCGTTTTCGGGCTCGATGACGAAGGTGTGCGGCTGGTCCAGCCCGCCGACGCCGCCGAACAACGGCGGCGCGACCAGCCCGCCGCCGCGCTGGGCGGCCTGGACGCAGAGGGCGTGGGCCTTCAAGGCGTCGAGCCCCACGACATTGTGCAGCCCGTGCCACTCGATCGTGCCCAAGGGCTGGAAGAGCGTGGGGCAGGCCCGCATGGCCGCATCGATCGCGCCGGGTCGAAGGTGCTCGAGACGGACTTCGCGGGCGGCTGGCGCGGCGTTCTCCGCGGCGTGGGTCGAAGGTTCCCCGGCGGCCAGCGCGCCGAGAGCCGCCCCCGAGAGAAAGACTCGTCGGTTCATCGCGGTGCTCCTCCATTAGGGTGACTGCCCCGGCGGGTAACCGTTCACGGGGACGGTCCCGATTTTCGCGGCGAAAAAGCGCGAAAACGGGACGGCCCCCTTCGGGCGTGACGATCATAGTGCCCCTCCAAGGGCAGCGCCAAGCGGCCGCCGCCGGAAATTCCGGCACGATCGCCCCGGGTGGAAACGGCGCGCGGGCCGGGCATGACGTATAGTTGAGTTGCAGCAGCCTCGCATCGTTGTCTCCGTGTTCCTGCGCAGGGGGATCCGTCCGTGTTGCTCTTCTCGCCGAGGAAG
>JANLFZ010000618.1 GCA_024653385.1 Thermoguttaceae bacterium
GATCCGGTGCGCGCGGTGCGGACCGAGGCCGCACCGCGCGCACCGGATCGTGGAGCATGCGCGTCAGTGCCTCGTCGCGGCGCGTCTGGCCCGGGTCGAGCACCGCGCGATCGCGCCGCCAGCGGGTTTCGGACGGATACAGCCCGTGGAAGCCGCGGACCGCGGCAACCCGCACCAACGCCTCGGGGTCATCGAGCGCGCCGACGACCACGGTCTCGACTTGCGAGGCCGGGTAGTTGCCCAGCAAGGCGATGGCGCTGGCCCGCACGATCGCCCGCGTGTCCTTGCGCCGCACCACGTCGATGAGTTGCTCCACCGCCTCGGGCTTGCCTCGGCGCCCGGCCTCGATGGCGTGCGCGAAGTGGGGAGGGCCCTTGCGGGGGCCGTACCACTCGAGAACCTTGTCGGTCGCCCACTGCGCGGTCTCGCCTCGGGCGGCGTCGTGGTGGCAGCCCGTGCAGGCGTTCGGAATGCCCAGCGAAACGGTCAGGTCCGGGCGCGGCACCCGAATGCTGTGGTCCAGCCGCGGATCGACGACCATGTAGGTCGTCTTGGGCATGTGGCACTCGACACAGAGCGTGCCGGGCTTGGTCGCGTCGGGATGGTGATGGTGGTTCGGCGTATCGTACTTCGCCGGCACGTGGCACTGTCCGCACAGGCGGTTGTCGCGGAACTTCACCCGGGTCGAGTGCGGATCGTGGCAGTTCGAGCAGCGGACCTTCTGGTGGTACATCCGGCTCTGGAGGAACGAGCTGTACTCGTAGTCCTCCTCGAGGATCTGCCCGTCGGGATAATAGAGTTCGCCGTCGAGCATCGCCGGTTCGTAGTAGTCGAGGAACTTCTCGCCGGGCCGAAAACCGGGATACACCACGCGCCGGTGGGCATGGCATGGAGCGCACGTCTCGATCTGGACCCGGTGGTCTTCATCGGCAAGCCGCGGCAACCCGTACCCGTAACGGCGGTCCCAGAAGAAGCTCCACCGATTGGCCAGCCGGACGTGCAGGCTTCCCGGGCCGTGGCACGCCTCGCAACTGACGTCGATCTCCGAGAACGTGGTGCGGTAGCGGTTCGTCGTCACGTCGTAGTTCTTGCGCAGATCGGTGGTGTGGCAATCCGCGCACATGTAGTTCCAGTTCTGGAGCGACCGGGTCCAGTGCAAGGGATCGTCGTGAGGGATGGGTTCGTCGGGGTAGAGGTGGAACCACCGTTTCGTTTCGGTGTCCCAGGCGACGGGCAGGCACTGGATGCGGCCGTCGGGGAACTCGACGAGGTACTGCTGGAGCGGCCGGTATCCGAGCACGTACTTGATCGCGAACGTCTCGCGCTGGCCCTGGCGGTTGTCGGTCGTCATGAAGAACGCACCGTCGCGGCGCGACATGGTCGAGATCACGCCGAAGTGCTCGAACTGCCGGTTGTCGAAGTCGCCCAGCACGGTCTCGGGCGTGGCCGGGTCCATGGCCCGGTCGTGGTCCGATCCCTCCCAGAGGGCCGCCTCTTTCGCGTGGCAGGGCACGCAGGCGTCGCGCCCGACATACTGGGCGGAAAGCCCCTCGGGCAGGACGATCCACCAGTCGGCGGCCAAGAGAACGGCCGCCACGCCCAGCACGGCCAGGCTTCCCCAACACGCGCGGCGATAGCGGCGCACGACGGCGGTACAGCGCGACCAAAGCGTCATTCCCCGTTCACCGAGGTCAAGGCGAAAGCGCAGCAAGGGTCCCCATCGTGCCGGCACATCGTCTGGCGCACCGGCGCCTCGACGACCGCCGAGATCAGGTCGATGTCCACCCCGCAGACCGTCCGATGCTCTTCGAACATGCTGATGAACGGGCAACTCCGCTTGCGGAGCACCAAACGCCCCTCGTCGTCTTCGCACACCTCGACCAGATGGCCCTCTTCGTTGAGCAATTGGGTCATCTGGCGGAGGCGCTCGGCCGGCGTGCGCCCGGTGATGCGGCGCCGGTAGTGGGCGGCCATTTGCCGGGTCACGCGGCGGACCACGTCCTGAAGCAGCTTCTGGCCGCCGATTTCCGTTATGGCCTGCCATATGGCCGGAACCACCAGGCGCTGATTGCTGGCGAAAAGCAACAACAACGCGGCCGGAGTCGCCGAATAAAGATGCCGGGGACGACCCCGGCCCGGCAAACGCTCGGTGGTCCGATCGACGAAACCGGCGGCCACCAGCTCGTTCAATTGCTCGGTGATGGCGGTCCGGGTCACGCCCGTCGCGTCGATCAGATCGGCGATCGTAAACGGCCGATTGCCCACCAACAACTTCACAATGCGCATTCCAGCGGCACTGACGGTCGCGCCTTCGTGCATGGTTTGATGCTCACATCGCCGTGGAAACGACCCGCCACCGGAGTGGCCGTCGCGCGTTTTTCAACTGTCCTATTTGGCAATATAATCAACATGGCAATCACCATGCTAGCCCCAAGTGGCCGCATCGGTCCCATAAGAACAGGGTATTGCGTGCTACACTTTCCGTGGGGGCCCAGCGATCATTGCCCGGCACGTACACCTTCTTGATGATAATCGCGCGTGGAGCGCTTTGGAACCACGAGGATTTCGACCATGTCCTCTTCTGTCGAGCCCTCTGCCGCCAGTGTGGGACCAACTCGGCCGCTGCGTCGCAGCCCCGTGTCGGGCAAGTCGATCGGCGAGTACCTGATCGCCCGGCTCTTGGAATGCGGCGTCCGCGACGTGTTCGGGGTGCCGGGCGACTACGTGCTTTCGCTGTTCATGATGCTCGATAAGAGCCCGATCCGCGTGGTCGGCTGCACGCGGGAAGACTGCGCCGGCTTCGCGGCCGACGGCTACGCCCGCATCAATGGCATCGGCGCGGTCTGCGTCACCTACTGCGTCGGGGGGCTGAGCCTGTGCAACTCGATCGCGGGGGCCTACGCCGAGAAGTCGCCGGTCGTGGTGATCACCGGCTCGCCGGGCCTGCGCGAGCGCGTGAACAACCCCCTCTTGCACCACAAGGTGAAGGACTTTCGCACCCAGTACGACGTCTTTCGCCGGCTGACGGTCGCGGCAGCCGACCTGGTCGACCCGGCCACGGCGTTCCGCGAGATCGACCGGGTGCTCGACGCCGTGATCCGCTATCGCCGGCC
>JANLFZ010000060.1:0-414 GCA_024653385.1 Thermoguttaceae bacterium
CGATGAACCTCCAGCTCCAACGACGGATCCAACTCGCCCAGCCGCTGCACGAGGTTGTAGGTGAACGAGTCGTAATTGTCGATCAACAGGATCATGGGGAAATCTGTCAGGCCAGGCGCGGCAGCTCGAAGCCCTTGCGGCGCGGGCGGTCGAGCAGCTTGTTCGCCTCGTCGCAGTTGGTGAATCGCTCGGCCACCGGGTCCCACTTGAGCACCTCGCCCACCCGGCCCACGTCGCGCACGATGTTCACCAGGTAGCACAGCGTCGTGGCCCTCAGCCCGATCTCGATATCCGCGTTGCAGCGCTTGCGGCTCTTGATGCACTCGATCCAGTTCTCGATGTGGTAGGCGGTCTCGGCCCGCTTGTTCGGGCCGGGATTGTCCTTCGAGCGGGCAATCTCCTTCGGATTGCTGG
>JANLFZ010000060.1:424-5495 GCA_024653385.1 Thermoguttaceae bacterium
GTTGATTTCCAGCTTGCCTTTCTCGCCGATGAAGATCGCGCCCAGTCCGGGGCCGCGGTCGCCGTCGAGGTGGAGCTTCAACTCGGTGCCGCTGGCGAACTTCATGGTCACCTTGGCCCGCGGCCCCGTGAGCTTGGCCATGCCGTGGTAATCGGTGCCGGTGTCGATGTCGCCCGTGTCGCCGACCACCACGCCGCCGACGGTTTCCCGGGGCGCGAAGCGGCCCGTCTCGCGCACGGCGACCGGCTCTTCGAGCAGCACCTCGACCGGTCCGGTATCGTCGGTGCCCAGCGCTCGGTTGATCTGGTCGTACGAGTGCGTGCCCCAGCCGGTCACGCCGAAACACAATCCGCCGCCGTCGTAATCCCACCACCGGGCCCAGCCGTGGTGCAGCGCCGACTCGTAGGGCCGCAGCTCGGCCTGGTTGGTCCACATGTCCCACCACGGCTCGACGGGCCCATTGACGTCCTTGGTCGAGGTCTTGGTCCATCGCTCCGGCCCCACGAAGTTCGGGGCCAGCACCGTCAGAATCTTGCCCAACGCGCCGTTCTTGACCAGATCGCTGGCCCAGTTGTTGATCGGCATCGAACGCTGCTGCGTGCCGACCTGGGTGACCTTGTTGTACTTGCGCGCGGCGTTGACCATGTACCGGCCCTCGGCAATGGTCAGGCACATGGGCTTCTCGATGTACACGTCCATGCCCATCTGCATGGCGAGGATGGTGATCCACGCCCTGGCGTGCGTGGTGGTCTCGACCATCACCGCGTCGAGCTTCTCTTTCTCGATCATCTCGCGGAAATCGGCGTAGCAGCCCCACTTGGCCCCGCCCGAAAGCTGCTTGACATAGTCCTGGGCCTTGCGGAACTCGCAGTCGGCGGCGGCGACCACGCGGAAGGCGGGCACGTCGGCCCCTTCGCGGATCACGTGCGCCCGGCCGCCACACCCAATCACCCCGACGCGCACCGTCTCGCTCGGCGCCGCGCCCTTAAGGCCCAACGCGCCCGCATGCACCAGAACCGGCAACGCCACGGTTGCCGCGCCCGCCTTGAGCATCTCACGCCGCGTCCAGTGGGATCGAGTCATCTCGCGTTTCCTCCAGGTTGGATCGATCAACACGGCCCGGGATAAGGCCCGGACCCTGGCAGCAACCCGATTCTCCCCCACGGCGGTACGTGTGTCAATCGACCTCAGGCCCGCCTGATTGCCGTCGGAAGCGGTGCGCGGTAGACTTCGGGTTTCGACGCAGGAATGTGCCCCCGGATTGGGGCGATTCCGTTCGAGGCTGGACCGCCGGTACCCCCCGTCGCCCCGAAAGAGCATCGCCATGGGAATTCGTCCTCGGACCCGATTCGTCAAGAAGCTCAAGGCCCACCGCTGCCCCAAGTGCGGCGCGAAACTCCATCCCCACGTCGGCCGCTGCCGCCGATGCCACCAGACGCAACCGCGCCCAAAGAAATAGGGCCGGCACGGGTATTACCCGGCCGCTTGTCTAGGGGATGTTTAGGCGGTCGGCTTCTTCCTCCAAAAACCCCTCTCTTGGGTAGATATCTCGATTTCTTGCCTACCGATTCCGTCGCCCTGCGGGGTTAAGGTGGTAGAGCGCCCCAGTGCGATAGTATCCCCCTGCGCTGGTGGCAATCGGCCACCTGATTTGGTAACCTGATCGAGACGAGGGGATCGCCTTTTTGGGGTCACGGCGAAGGACGGGCCACCTGATGTCGAGCGATGTTGCTTGCAGCGACGGTTCGCCTCGACCGGCCGATCAGCCCAAGGTCGAGCGTTTCGCCAAGTTGCTGGCCACGTGTCAGCGGCGCGTCTTTCTGTACGTGCTCGGGCTGTTGCACAACGCCACCGATGCGGAAGAAGTCCTCCAAGAGACCAACCTGGTGCTCTGGCGCAAGTTCGACCAGTACCAGCCCGGCACGAGTTTCGATCGTTGGGCGTGCCGGATTGCCCAGTACGAGGCCTTCAAGTTCCGCCAGAAGAAGGCCCGGGGCGAGCGACTGTTCTCGAACGAGTTTGTCGAACGTCTGGCCCACCAGACCGAGCGCGATTGGGAGTCGCTCGACGCGCGGCGTGCTGCCCTGGTCGAGTGCCTGGGCAAGCTGAGCGAGAAAGACCGCCAACTGGTGATCGAGCGGTATCGAGAGCGGGCGACGACGCGCCGTGTCGCCACCGCGTTGGGCCGCAGCATCCAAGGCACGCGCCGATCGTTGCACCGGATCCGAATGGCCTTGTTGGCCTGCATGGAACGGACCCTGGCGGTGGAGGAGCGGGCGTGACGCCGATCGACCCCTGGAGCGAACTGGCCGAACTGACCGCCGCGTTGTGCGACGGCCAGCTCGACCCCGAACAGGCCGCCCGGCTCGAACAACTGGCCGACGAGTCGGACGAGTCGCGCGGGTTCTTCCTCCGTTATCTGCAGCTTCACGGCGAGTTGCTGTGGGACCATGCCGTTGGGGCCGGCAGAGAAGAGCGATCGTCGTGGTCCGGCGAGGCGCCGGCCTCGGGGGAGCCGGCGCGCCGGGCCGCGGGGGTTCGATTGGTCAGGCGGTGGGGCTGGGTCGCGGCGGCACTGGCCGCCTCGCTCGTCCTGGCCGCACTGTGGTTGCCGACGCGGGGGCCCCACGGGCCGGCCCCCGACGTCGGCGCCGCCGTGGCCCGGCTCGTGCGATCGATCGATGCCGACGTAACCTGCCGGGGTAACGCCGTGGCCGAAGACGCCGACCTCGTCGCCGGACAACGCCTCCACATGGCGCACGGCCTGGCCGAAATCCACTTTGCGTGCGGCGCCCGGGTGATCGTCGAAGGCCCGGCGGCGGTCGATCTCGAATCGGCCGGCCGGCTGTTTGTCCATCGCGGCCGGCTGGTGGCCCACGCCTCCGGCGAGGCCGCGGGCTTTGCCGTGGCCACGGACACGCTCGTGGTGATCGACCGGGGCACCGAGTTCGGCCTGTCGGTCGCCGAGGCCGGCCCATGCGAAGTCCACGTCTTCGACGGCGCCGTGGATCTCCAGTCGCCGCAAGGGCCGCTCGACCCACCGCGATCGTGGAAGCGACTCCGTGCCGGCCAGGCCGCGCGCGTCCTCGCGGCCGCGCACGGAGACCGGCCGCAGATCGAAGACATCGTCGCCCAAGCCGATCGCTTCGTGCGGGACCTGCCGCCGCGTGAGGCGGGTTCGGTGGCCGCGTTGCGCCGGATCGTGGCGAGCCAACCGCGATTGATCCACCATTACCCGTTCGAAGGCGCTTCACCTGAAGATCGGCTCCGGGACCGCCGCGGGAACCTCGATCTTACCGAGGCGGTCATGCGCGACGGCGCGGGCGCTAGTGCCATCGCGTGGGACGCGCGCGGGTTCGACGCCACGACCCGGGCGGTCCGCCTGGGCCGAGCCCGCATCTCGGGCAATGCACGCGGCGTCGGACTCCAGTCCGATGCCGTCTTCCTTCCCCCGGCCGAGATGACGGTGGAACTCTTGCTGCGTTTGGACGACTCGGGCGATCTGGCCGACGGGGCGATCCGCGCCGCCCTGGCCACGCGCCAGAGCCGCCGCGCGTGCGGGTTTTTCGTGATGGCCCTGGACCACGGGCAGCTTGGTCACCTGCTCGACGGGCAGGCGCCGTGGGTCCTCGGCGAGCCCGACGCCGCCTCGATGCCCGGCGTGGAACACTTCGCGCTGATTCCCGGCGACTGGTATTACGTGGCCGCGACCTTCCGCGCCGGCGCGGGCCAAACCCTCGTCAACTCGTATGCGGCCAACCTCAGCCGGGGCGACCGCTTACTCGCTCGGGTCGTGCGCGACTGCATGGCGCCGGGCGTGCCCGCCGCCGGCCGGCTGGGCATCGGCAAGGGCTTTGACGACGACTTGGCCCATGCGTACCCCTGGTCGGGTGAACTGGACGAGGTGGCCATCTACGACGCCGTGCTCGACGCGGCAACGCTCCAGCGGCATCTCGACGCGGTGACGGGGCGGTCCCCGCCATAGTGGCGCGGGCGACATGCGCGGCCGTCTTGTTCTTCCGAGGGGGGTGAAGTATACTTCCTCGGTGCTTCGTTGCGTGCGGCGATGGTCGCACCAGATTCCCCCGGAAGGCGGAAAAGCGATGTTTCGGTCCCTTTCGATCAGCAACTTCCGCGGTTTCCAAGACCTGCGCGTCGTGGGCCTCGATCGCTTCAACCTCTTCATGGGGCGAAACAACGTCGGCAAGACCGCGCTTCTGGAGGCGGTGTTTCTCCTGGCGGGACCGACCAATCCGGAGCTGCCGATTCGACTGAACTGGTTTCGCGGCGTGGATCAGGCCCGAGTCGACCCGGAAGAACTCTGGGGATGGCTCTTCTACGAGAAGGACTTTAAGAAGGCCATCACGATCGAGCTGCAAGACGTTTCGGGCAGGAAACGAACGCTGATCTTAGAACTCGAAGAACGTAAGGAGATCCCCTTCAAGGAAAGCCGTCGTCCTTCACCCAAGGGATCTCGGTCCTCTGCGACGGCCGCGACGAGAAGTCCGCCGACGACACTGCGGCTGGATTACCGCGACGAAGCTGATCGCCGCTTCCACACCCGTGCATATATTTCGGAAGGCCTGCTTGCACTGGAACACGCGCCTTCGCTGGCGGTTCCCAACAGCATTTACGTGAGCGGTCGCAGCGGGTATTCTTCCGAGAACCCGGAGCGATTCAGCAAGCTCCAAGAGGTGGGTGGAGAGTCGCGGCTTTTGGGGCCCCTGCGGATTCTGGAACCGCGGCTGAAAAGCCTCCACGTTCTCGTGACCGGCGCAGGTCCGATGATCCACGGAGACATTGGAATCGGTCGGATGGTACCCGTCCCCATGATGGGCGAGGGGGTTGGGCGTCTTCTCACGCTCTTGCTTGCGATTACCGCCTCGCCCCGGGCGTTCGTCATGATCGACGAGATCGACAGCGGTCTGCACCACTCGGTCATGAAGGATATCTGGTCGGCCATTGCCGAGGCGGCACGGCAGGACGACGTGCAGGTTTTCTCGACGACGCATAGCTGGGAATGCCTCAAGGCCGCTCACGAATCGTTCTCGCAAGCCGAACGGTACGATCT
>JANLFZ010000060.1:5505-7895 GCA_024653385.1 Thermoguttaceae bacterium
CGTTCACCGGCTGGACCGCGAAGAAGGCAACGTGATCTCGAGAACCTACGATCCGGAAATGATCGAGACGGCGCTGTTCTCGGGCTTGGAGCTGCGCTGATGAAGGTGCCGACGAAGCGAGCGGCGGTTGTTCCACAGCCAATCACGTTGAGCAAGCTCCTCCTGGTCGAGGGAGAGACCCCACTTCATTTCTTCGACGCGCTAGTTCAAGACCTGGGGCTTGACGAGCAGATCGAGATCCGGAGCTTTGGGGGCGTCGCCGACCTCGGCGTCTTTCTCAAGACCTTGGCATCTACAGCCGAATTCCGCGCCGTCGTCAAGTCGCTGGGCATTGTGCGAGATGCCGAGGACGATCCGATCGCCGCAAAGCAATCAGTCGATGCGGCGGTGACTTCCGCTCAAAAGGCCGGACTGCTCGAGAACGTGGCGGTCGCCGTCGCGATCGTGCCCGATGGCCGCACTGCGGGGATGATCGAGACGCTGTGTCTTCGCTCCGTGGATTCGGACCCGATCTATGCGTGTGCCGAAGGCTTCTTCGCCTGTCTGGAGGCAAACAAGGTGGAGATCCCCAAGGGGAGGATCCGTGCGAAGCACTTCGCGCAGGTGTATCTCGCGGGAAAGGACTGTCCGGGCCTTCCCGTGGGCATTGCGGCTCACCGCAAGGCATGGCCTCTTGCGCACGCAGCTTTCGACGAGCTGAGGTCGTTCGTGCGAGACCTATGACCAGGGCCCTCCAATGCGACTCCCGTAGCGCTTGCTCCCGCCAACGCCGTCCAGTAGGTTAGAGGGCCTGGGCCGAAGGGGTCTCAGGCGTCTCCGCACGGCCCTTTCCGTACAATCTGTCGCAGACCCATTCGAGGAGTCCCCGCGGTATGGCCAGGTCGCGAGCGAAGCAGTACGCAATCGGCGTGGATTACGGCACCAATAGCGTTCGGGCGCTGGTGGTCGACGTGTCCGACGGTCGCGAGGTCGGCACGTGCGTGTTCAACTACCCCAGCGGCGAGCATGGGATCCTGCTTGATCCCAAGGACCCGAACCTCGCCCGGCAGAACCCGGCCGATTACATCGAGGGCTTTTATCGGGCGGTGCGCGGGGCGGTGAAGGCGGCAGCGAAGACGCCCGGCTTCCAGGCTGAAAACGTGATCGGCATCGGGGTCGACACCACCGGCTCGACGCCCCTGCCGGTCGATCGCCAGGGGATGCCGCTGGCCTTGCGACCCGAGTTCAAGAAGCGTCTGGCAGCCCAGGCTTGGCTCTGGAAGGACCACACCTCGCACGCCGAGGCGGCCGAGATCACCCAACGGGCCCGCGAGGTCGGGGCCCCCTACCTGGCCAAGTGCGGCGGCACGTACAGCTCCGAGTGGTTCTGGTCGAAGGTGCTCCACTGCAAGCGATCCGACCCGAAGGTCTTCGAGGCGGCCTACGGCTGGGTCGAGCTGGCCGATTTCGTGCCCGGCTTCGTCACCGGCAACCTCGCGCCCGAGACCATGCCCCGCGGCATCTGCGCCGCCGGCCACAAGGCGATGTACAACGACCAGTGGGGCGGGCTGCCCAGCGAGGAGTTCCTCGCCGGCATCGACCCCGATCTGGTCGAGGTGCGCCGCCGCTATGCGGCGCGGGCCGTGCCCTCGGACCAGAAAGCCGGCAACCTGACCGCCGAGGTCGCGGCGAAGGTGGGCCTGCGCCCGGGCATTCCCGTGGCCGTGGGGAATTTCGATGCCCACGCGGGCGCGGTCGGGGCGGGCATCAAGCCCGGCACGCTGGTCAAGATCATCGGCACGAGCACTTGCGACATGCTCGTGGCGCCGATGGACCAGGCCCTGGCCGACATCCCCGGCGTCTGCGGCATCGTGCCCGGTTCGATCATCCCCGGCATGTACGGCCTCGAGGCAGGGCAATCGGCCGTGGGCGATATCTTCAACTGGTTCGCCAGCCGCCTGGCCCCGAGGCAGTACGCGGCCAAGGGCGACGCCCACGCGAACCTCACGGCCGACGCCCAGAAGCTCAAGCCCGGCGAGAGCGGGCTGTTGGCCCTGGACTGGAACAACGGCAACCGCACGATCCTGGTCGACCCGCTCTTGACCGGTCTCTTGGTGGGCCAGACGCTCCACACGACCGCCCCCGAGATCTACCGGGCCCTGGTCGAGGCCACGGCCTTCGGCGCGCTGACCATCATTCAGCGGTTCGAGGAATACGGCGTGGCCGTCGGCGAGGTGGTCAACTGCGGCGGGATCGCCGAGAAGAACCCCTTCGTCATGCAGATCTACGCCGACGTGTGCAACCGCCCGATGAAAATCAGCCGCGCGGCCCAGACCTGCGCCCTGGGCGCGGCGATCTTCGGGGCGGTTGTGGGCGGGGCCTACCCGAGCGCCGAACTGGCCCAGAAGAAG
>JANLFZ010000060.1:7905-18717 GCA_024653385.1 Thermoguttaceae bacterium
GAAGATGACCGGCGTCAAGCCCAAGGTCTATCGCCCCAACAAGGCCGCCGCGGCCGTCTACGCCGAACTGTACGCCCTCTACCGCAAGCTGCACGACGCCTTCGGGGTCAAGAACGGCTCGGGCGACTTGTACGGCGTGATGAAGGAACTGATCGCCATCCGGGACCGCGTGCGGGGCAAGTAGCGTCGCTGAAGTTCCGGCGGGCGCCGGCGTTGTACCAACGAGGATGCTGAACCATCGCCACCGTGATCGTGCGATGGTCGGCGGTACGGCCGTCACGCGCTCACGTGGCGCGTTGACATGGTCGTGCCTGGCTCGATATGATGAATTTGGGTTGTGCTCTACTGGGGATTGGCGGCTTCCAGGCGCGGTTGTAGCCGTGGCACGAAGGCGCTTGCCGCGTGGAGTCGGCGATGCAGATGCCTTACGTCGAAAAGCGTGATTCGGGCTACTGGATCCGCGGCACCCGGGTGTCGCTCGATTCGGTGGTTCTGGCGTTCCTCCAAGGCCTGTCGCCCGAGACCATTGCCGCGGAGTGCTTTCCGACCTTGACGCTCGAACAGGTCTACGGGACGATCACATACTACCTGGCCCACCGAATTGAGATCGACGCGTACCTGAAGGAAGCCGAAGGCGAGTTCGAGGCCTTGCGGCACGCAACACACAGCGCCGACCCGGCGTTCTCACGCAGGCTGGCCGAAGCACGCCGCCAGACACAAACGGCCGGCTCATGAAGGTCCGATTTCAGGCAGACGCCGACCTGAACGAGCTGCTGATCAAGGCCACGCTGCGCCGAGAGCCGAGCATCGACTTTCAGACTTCTCGGGCAGCAGGCTTGGCTGGGCTGACCGATCGAGAGGTTTTGGAATTGGCTGCCAAGTCCGGTCGCCTGCTCGCGACGCACGACCGCAAGACGATGCCCAACCACTTCGGCGAGTTCATTGCCACGGAAACCAGTGCCGGTGTCCTGATTATTCCGCAGACGATGCCGCTCAGCCAAGTCGTCGACGACCTGATCCTCATTTGGACCGCCAGCGAAGCGGAGGAGTGGATCAACCGGATTTACGCGCTGCCCCTGTAGTGCTTTCGCCAGTTGACTTTCGACACGCGCCATTCTTTCCCGGGAGAATCAACACCATGCCGTATGAGATGAATCGTCGCGATTGGCTTCGGGCGATTGGGGCCACCGGGGCCCTGGCCGGACTGGGCGCCCAGGCGTCCCCAGCGCCGGCGGCCGACCGCCCGGGCGAATCGAGCGGGTTTACCAGCAGCATCCTCGCCCGCAACAAAGTGCAAGACAGCCGCTTTGCCCCGTCGGTCGTCGACGGCAAGGTCATCCAGCCGCAGCGCGAGCTTCCGGTGCTGCACACGACCGAGGTGCTGGTGGTCGGAGGCGGACCGGCGGGCGTGGCCGCCGCCATCGCCGCGCGGCGCGCCGGGGCCGAGGTGACCCTCGTCGAACGCTACGGCCACTTCGGCGGTCTCTGGACCGGCGGATTGGTCCTCTTGGTCATCGGCCACATCGTCAAGGGCGGCAAGCAGGTCTGCCAGGGGATCGGCGAAGAGATGATGCGCCGACTGGAAAAGCTCGACGGCGGCATCATCGACCGCCGTCCCGGCGTCAACCCCACCGTCGACGCCGAGGCCCTGAAATACGTCATGGTCGAGATGGTCGAAGAGGCCGGCCTGAAGGTCTTTCTGCACTCTTGGGGCGTCGACGCGATTCTCAACGGCAACGAGGTCCGCGGCGCGGTCTTCGAGAGCAAGTCGGGACGCCAAGCCATCCTCGCGAAGGTCGTGGTCGACGCCACCGGCGACGGCGACCTGTTCGCCGCGGCCGGGGCCGAGTTCGAGCATCGCTCGCACAACGTGGGCCTGGTGTCGCGCATCGGCAACGTCGACCAGATCGACCGCGGCAAGGCCGGCAAGGCCAAGCCGCGCCGCCTCGGCGGTCCGACGCCGGCCCCCGGCATCAACTGGGTCAACCTCGTCGGCCCGGAAGTCGACGGCCTCGACGTGGCCACGCTCACGCGCCTCGAGTTGAACCACCGCAAGTTCATCTGGCGCGACCTCCAGAAGACGCGGCAGATGCCGGGCTACGAGAAGCTGTTCCTCGTCGAGACCGCGCCCCAGTTGGGCGTGCGCATCACGCGCGTCCTCAACGGCCTGCACACGGTGACGCTGGCCGATCTCAAGGCCGGCACGCGGTTCCCCGACGTGGTCGCGGTGGGCGGATCGTCCAACGGCTCGCACGGCGAATGGCAGGTGCCCTATGGCGCGCTGGTGCCCAAGAAAATCGATCACGTGCTGGCGGCCGGACGCTGCATCAGCGCCGAGATGCGCATGGCCGACCTCGTGCGCCTGATTCCCAATTGCTTCGCCACCGGTCATGCGGCGGGCGTGGCCGCGGCCGTGGCGGTCAAGGACGGATGCCGGCCGCGCGACGTCGAGGTGGCCAAGGTGCAGAAGATCCTCCGCCAGCAAGAGGCGTACCTCGGATCATGAGCGAAGCTCCGGCCGAGCGTGCGGGCCAGCCCGCCGAACCCCCCGGACGCCTGCGCTGGCTGGTGCGCCTGGCGGTCTTGGCCGCCGCCGTGCTGGCCCTCTGGCCGGTACTTCGCGGATCGCAAAGCCCGCTGGTCGTGCCCGCGCTGAGCCCCTTCGTGGCCATGGCCTCGCTGATCGCTGCTCGGGCCGTCTCGGTGGCTGCGGTGCTGGGTCTGGCCGTGGCGGTCGTGGCCGTGTTTCGGCGGCGCTGGTTGTGTCGCTGGGTCTGTCCGACGGGCACCTGCGCCGAGGTCGCGTCGCGGGCCGGGGCGCGGATGGGACTGCGCGGCCCTCGTTTGCCGCCGATCGGGCAGTGGATCGCCCTGGCGACCTTGGGCGGGGCGGCGCTGGGTTTGCCCGTGCTCTTGTGGCTCGATCCGCTGGCGATCTTTAGCGCGGTCTTCGCGGCACAGGGGCCCGCCTCGGGAGCGGCCGCTTGGGCCGGCGCGGCCGCCCTGACCGTCGTGCTCTTGGTGAGTCTCGTCCTGCCCGGGCTGTGGTGCGCACGGCTCTGTCCGCTCGGCGGAACCCAGGAGTTGCTGTACGCCGTACGTCGGATCGTCTGGCGCCGCGATGCATCGCCGGAGGACCGGTCGAGGTCGAAGCAGGGCTTGCGCCTGGCGCGACGCACGGCGTTGGCGGCCGCTGTGGGCGTCGCTTGGGCGGCCGTGGTTCGCAGGGGGTGGGCCGAGGCCGCACGCCCGCTGCGCCCGCCGGGCGCGGTGGCCGAAGAAATCTTCGTCGGCCTGTGCGTGCGCTGCGGCAATTGCGTCCGGGCGTGTCCGACGAAGATCGTCGCCCCCGACACCAGCGCGAGCGGGCTTGCCGGGCTCTTGACCCCGACCCTCGCGTTCCACGACGACTACTGCCTGGAGACCTGCGCGCTATGCACCCAGGTCTGTCCCAGCGGGGCCCTCGCGCGGCTATTGCCCGAAGAGAAGCTGCGGGCCCCGATCGGGCTGGCGGAGGTCAATATGGACATCTGCCTTCTGGGCGAGGACCGCGAGTGCGCGATCTGCCGTAGTCGCTGTCCCTATGAGGCGATCACTTACGCGTTCTCGGAAGAGACCTACGCGGTGACGCCGCGGATCGATGCGGCCCGATGCCCCGGCTGCGGCGCGTGCGAAGCCGCCTGCCCGACGCGCCCCACGAAGGCCATTGTCGTACGGCCCTTGAATCGGACGTAGGGCGTGCGTCCAACGCGCCGACCGCGCTGTGCGCGGGTCTCCTGGCCCCGCACACACGCCGCGCTGTGCGCGGGTCTCTTGACCCCGCACACACACCGACCGGAGGTATCAAGACGAAGGGGGACCTTCGGTCCGCGACTCGGCGGGGTCGGGAGACCCGCGCCGAGCGCGTGTGGGCAAACGGGGTCGGGCCTGATGCGCGGACTACCGAACCGAGCCTAGCGCCATTGCCCCCGACTTCGGAAAATGACGCCCGACCCCATTTCTCCCCGATTTCTCCCGCCATTTCTCCGGCCAGGTTCAGTTGACCCAACCCGGTGCGGCAGGTAGATTACTTAGGGTCTACCCGGAATCGGGGGTGATGCGCGTGTCCTTTGCCTTAAGGCACCGCTTTGCCGGGTCTACCCGTGGATCCAATGGTCCCAAAACCAGCGCAAAGACAACCGACGCTTGGGACGCGCGGGATGGCGCTAACGTATTTCAAGCGATACCGGATGGAAATCGACCTCGGGGGGAGGGATCTCACGCCGCCCGGCATCCCCCCGGGCTATCGGTTGCTGCCCTGGGACCCGTCGCTCTTGGAAGCGCACGCCCAGGCCAAGTACTACAGTTTCCGCGAGGAGATCGACGCGAACGTGTTTCCCTGTTTCGCGGATCTTTCGGGCTGCCAGCGGCTGATGACCGAGATCGCGCGCAAGCCGGGATTCTTGCCCGAGGCCACGTGGCTTGCCGTGTGGAACGGCCGCGATGGGAAGCGTCCCGAGGCGTGCGGGACCGTGCAAGGGGTGAAGGACCGTTCGGGGGTCGGGTACATTCAGAACCTGGGCATTACGCCGGCGCATCGGGGCCAGGGGCTGGGGTCGGCCTTGATGTTCAAGGCCCTTCATGGATTTCGCCAGGCGGGCCTGAGTTCCGTGTCGCTCGAGGTGACGGCCGACAACAGCGGCGCGATCCGGTTGTATCGCCGTCTCGGCTTCCGCATTCTGAAGACCGTGTTCAAAGCCGCCGAGGTCGCCTACACGTGAGCCACCTTATCCACAGCCACCTCTTCCCCAACGGCTTGGCGCTGGTGGCCGAACCGATGGAGTGGCTCGAGTCGGCGGCGTTCACGCTCCTGGTGCCGGTCGGCAGCGCGCACGATCCGGCCGACCGGTCGGGTCTGTCGAGCTTTGTGTGCGAGATGGCGTTGCGCGGGGCAGGAGAGCGCGACAGCCGGCGGTTCATCGAGGATCTCGACAATCTCGGGGTCGAGCGGAGCGAATCGGTGGCCGAGGCGCACACCCGCTTCGGCGGCGCGACCCTGGCCGCCCATCTGCCGGCGGCCTTGGCCATCTTCGCCGACGTGGTCCGCCGGCCGCACCTGCCCGAAGACCAGTTCGAGGCCAGCCGGCAGGTGCTGCTCCAGGAGTTGCGCGCGGTCGAGGACGAGCCGGCCGAGAAGGTCATGATCGAGCTGAAGCGGCGGCACTATCCCGAGCCGTGGGGCCGCCCGTCGCAAGGCGAACGGCACGCCCTCGAGACGATCAGCCTGGCCGACGTGCGGGAGCATTTCCGCCGGCAGTACCGGCCGAACGGGGCGATCCTCGGAGTGGCCGGCCGGTTCGACTGGCCGCGGCTTCGCGACGTGGTCGGCGAGTTGTTCGGCGATTGGCCCGCAACCGGCGATGCGAAAGTCGCCGCTGCCGAGGCGCGGGGGTCTAGCGCCCATTTCCCGTACGACTCGAACCAGACCCAAATCGGCATCGCCTACCCCAGCGTGCCGTACCGCCATCCCGACTACTTCCAGGCGTGGGGCGCGGTGGGCGTGCTCAGCGGCGGGATGAGCGCCCGGTTGTTCACCGAGGTCCGCGAGCGCCGCGGCCTGTGCTACGCCGTGTACGCCACGTACCACACCCTCTTGGACCACGGCGGGGTGTTCTGTTACGCCGGGACCAGCGCGGACCGGGCCCAGGAAACGCTCGAGGTGACCCTGGCCGAACTGGTGCGCCTGGGCCGGGGCATCCTGCCCGAGGAACTCGACCGCCTCAAGGCCCGTATCAAAAGCGCCTTGGTCATGCAGCAAGAGTCGAGTTTCTCGCGCAGCGGGGCCATCGCCCGCGACTGGTATCACCTGGGCCGCGTTCGGACCATGGACGAAATCGAACAGATCCTTGCCGGACTGAGTTGCCAGAGCATCAACGCCTATCTGGCCGAGCACCCGCCCGGCGGGTTCACGGTCGTCACGCTCGGCCCGCGCGAGCTGGAGGTGCCCGGTGGAGTTTCTTAGCGCCACCCTCGACAACGGGCTGGCCGTGGTGGCCGAGTGCAACCCCCACGCGTACAGCGCGGCGCTGGGGTTCTTCGTCAGCACCGGCGCGCGCGACGAAACGCCCGAACTTGCCGGCGTGAGCCACTTCCTCGAGCACATGGCCTTCAAGGGCACGGCCACGCGGTCGGCCGACGACGTCAACCGCGAACTCGACGCGATGGGCGCCGAGTGCAATGCCTGCACCAGCGAAGAGGCGACCGTCTTCCACACGGCGGTCCTTCCCGAATACGTCGGCCGCGCGGTCGCCCTCTTGGGCGACATCCTTCGGCCGGCCTTGCGCCCCGAGGATTTCGAGCTGGAACGGCAAGTGATCCTCGAAGAGATCCGGATGAACGAGGACCAGCCGCCGTTCGGGGCCGACGACAAGTGCCGGGCGTTGCACTTCGGCCCGCACCCGCTCGGCTACAGCGTGCTGGGTTCGGTCGCCAGCATCACCAACTTGCCGCTGGAGGCGATGCGCGAGTACCACCGGCGGCGCTACAGCCCGACGAACATCGTGCTGGTCGGCACCGGCCGGATCGACTTCGACGCCCTGGTCGCGGCGGCACGCCGGCACTGCGGGCATTGGGAGCCTTGCGACGCGGTCCGTCGGCGCGACCCCGCCCCCCGGTTCGCCGGGTTCCACCGCATCCACAAGGAAAGCGCCTCCCAGCAGTACGTCGTGCAACTCGCGCCAGGACCCGCCGCCGCCGACCGCGACCGCTACGCCGCCAAGCTCCTGGCCACGGTCCTGGGCGACGACACGGGAAGCCGGCTCTACTGGGAACTGGTCGATCCCGGCCTGGCCGAACATGCCGCCATGTACCACGTCGAGTACGATGGGGCCGGCCTGTTCGTCACCTCGATGAGCTGCAACCCAGACGAACTCGACGAGAACCTTCAGCGCATCAGCGACCTGTTCCGCGACGCCGAAGAGTTCGGCCTGACCGACGCGGAACTCGATCAGGCGAAAAACAAAGTCGCCTCGCGGCTGGTCCTCGCCAGCGAACGGCCGCGGGGCCGGCTGTTCTTCGTGGGCAGCGATTGGGTCCAGCGCCGCGAGTACCGCTGCCTTCGCGACGACCTCGATGCCCTGGCCGCCGTCTCGCCCGAACAGGTCGCGGCCGTGCTGGCCCGCTATCCCCTCACCCAGAACACCACCGTCACGATCGGGCCGCTGGCGGCCGAGCGGTAGGCCGGTCGCGGCAGGACGGGCGGCCCCGTCGAGGTGACCCGTCACGGGGACTCTCCCGCGAAAATGGGACTGCCCCCCCGACGTCTGAGAATGGCTGTTCCGGCCCGTTGAAAGTCTCCACACTGCTCCGAACGGTCGGCTTCCCCTAGCCGGGTGGGGCCTATCTCCGACAATCCACAAATCGGTTGCCGCCTGTCCGCATCGAATTACAATGAATAATGTGGTGGTTCGGAAACCAGTCCACGCTTTGTTCCCTGCCCATTGTCCACCCGCCGGACGCGAACGTGGAACCCCGGTTGCTCGTGAAGACGCCGCCCGCCTGCTGGTGCGCGCAGCGACTGGCCATTACCGTCGAGGGGCCTGAGAAACGGTTCTCGGTCACCACCGAAGCGCCCTTCGCCCGGATCGGCTCGGACGAAGCGGCGGAAGTCGTCCTTCGGCACGGGCGGTTGCCGCGGCGCGGGCTGTACTTGCACGCCACCGACGAAGGCGTGTTCTGGATCAATCTGGCCAGTCCCGACACCGTCAAAGAAGTGCCCCGTGGATGGCTCCCGCCCGATCGGCGAATCCACTTCGGCCCGTATCGCATCTCCGCCCGAGTCGTGCACGAAGCCCAGCGATCGGCGGGTGCGTTCGCCGATCTCTGTGCGAAGGGCTCTCTGCCCGAACCCCATCCGCGGATCGTCGTCATGCTGGGCGACCTCGAACTGGCTCGCCGCCGGCTGACTCGTCGCCTCACCCTGGTCGGCCGTCGCCCCCCGGCCGCCCTGCGCATCGACAACGACGACCTGTCTGACCCGCACTTGGTCCTGTATTGGCAGGCGGGATCGCTCTGGGCGATCGACCTGCTCAGCCGCAATGGTCTTCGGCTCAACGGCTCCCCCATCGACGTCGGCCGGGTTCCCGAAGGCGCGTCGATCGCTCTTGGGGCCATCGAAATCAGGTACGCCCCGAAATCCAACGGCCAGGGGAACATCCAGACGGCCGTGCCCCTCCCCACCGGCCTGTGCGATACCGACCCGTCGGGCACCGGACTCGTACCGCCTATCGCCGCGATCGAGTCCTCGCGGGCGGCGCTGGCCGACGAACGTGCCGCCCTGGAAGCGAAGCGTCAAGAGTACGACCAACGCCGCGCCGAACTCGAGGCCCTTCGCGCGGAGCTTGAGGCCCTACGGCGCGATCTGGAAGACGAGCGCCTCGAGCAGGAGCGCGCACGCGGGGAGGTCGAGGCGGCCCGAATGGCGCTGGCCGACGAACGCGCGGCCCTGGAAGCGAAGCGTCAAGAGCACGACCAACGCCGTGCCGAACTCGAGGCCCTCCGCGCGGAGCTTGAGGCCCGAGGACGCACGCTGGAAGACGAGCGCCTCAAGCAAGAACGCGCACGTGGGGAGATCGAGTCCTCGCGGGCAGCCGGCCAGGCGGCTGGCCATTCGCCCGGGGCCTCGTCCACTGGGCCGGTCGAGCGGCCTGCGCCCTCGCAAGACACCGAGGGCCGCTACGAGGAGGTGTTGGATCGCCTGTTTCAGGTCTCTCGTGCCCGAAGAAGCTGGTGGCAGCGCCTTCGCGCGGTGTTTCTTGGGCAGCCACCGTATGGGTCGGGGTTTCAGTATCCCGAGCCCGAGCACGAAACCGACCGCGACTCCGAAGAAGCCCCGCCGCAGTAGCGCCGGCAATAGCGCGCGATGATCACCAAGGCGATGCCGGCCGCCGCCAGCGCATAGGGTAACCGGCCGTAGCGGAACAGGTAGAAGGCGAATTTCAGGTTCTCGCTGACGATCGCCGAGAATCCCTGGTCGGTTCGCCACCAGGTCTCCATGTGGAAGCCGTCGCCAGGCAGCGAGACGAACGTCACGTGGTCGCTTTGCCGGCCGAGAATGCGTCGAAAGACCCACCGGGCCCGGCGCGTATGGAAGGCGCTGGTGGGGACCAGCACCCGCGCCCCCGGCTCCGATGCGAGGAATGCCGCCAGTGCCCGGGCTTCGTCGTGCGTGCTGCCGACCTCTTTGCCCAGCCGAATGATGTTCTCCGCGGCGATCCCCCGGGAAGAGAGCACCTGGACGGCCAACTCGCCGTCGGGCGGAAGGATGTTGTCTTCCACATCGGCCGACGGCGCGGGATTGCAGACCAGCGCCTTGCGAGCTAGGCCGGCCTTGAGGAACGCGGCTGCCGCGAAGGGCCGCGAGTTGCCGTCCCCGCCGAGCACCAGGACGTAATCCGCCTTGCGCGGCTTCTCGCCCACATCGAGCCAGGTAGCGGCCAGGGGCAAGATTTGGGCTCGAAGCGCGTACAGCAACGCCAATAGCCCGACGAGAACCGCCGCCGCCAAGAGCCGCCGCCGTTTCATTCCGACGCCTCCGCCACGAGCCGATCGAGCATTCGCTCGAAGTCCTCCGGCGATTGCGCCTCGGGAACCTCGTCGGGCT
Organism: Thermoguttaceae bacterium; assembly: GCA_024653385.1. Lineage (GTDB taxonomy): Bacteria > Planctomycetota > Planctomycetia > Pirellulales > Thermoguttaceae > JANLFZ01. The sequence goes on from JANLFZ010000060.1 coordinate 17,546, forward strand.
CTCCGACCCAACCCACATACGCCCGCGCAATGGCCGCGTACATGAATTGCCGTACTCCGGTCCGGCTCTGCCACCAGTCACGCTCGTCGTACCTTCGGCTGGATAGAGCGACGATACGAACACGCGCGGCCTGCTCGGGCGCCAGCACCGCGTTGAGAATCGACCGCATCGCACCGCTGGAAAACCGGTCGCACAAGAACGCCACGCACGCGGTGGGGTTGGCCTCGAACCATGCCGCCGCCAGGCGCGCCTCGTCCCAGCCGTTTCGGGCGCCGCGGCCCACCACCGCCACCGAATCCCGGGGCACGCCGCGGGCCTCCAGCTCGCGCCGGCAGATCGCCTCGAACGTGGGCACAAAGCCCGCCTGGACCAGGCGGGTCGGGGCGGGCTCGACCAGCACCACGCGGCGAGACGGCCAATCGCGATAGAGCCCCGCCACCACATCGAAGGCGCCATCGCATCGCGGCCGAATCCACACCACGTCGCAGTCGTCCGCCGGATCCTCCCAGATCAAGAGCCTCGCCGCGCCCGACAAGACGGGCGCTCGCAACCACCACAGACACACCACGACGGCCAACCCCACAAGCACCAGCCGCAGCGGTTTCTTCCATCGCGCTATCACGGGTCGCTCACCTGCAAGGCCGGCCGCCTACCCCGGGTGGATCCCCCCATCGGCAATCCATCCGAATTGCGCTTCGGCGCAGCCGCATGCGATCTGGCGAAAAACATCGCACCGTTCCCTCGCTTTCCGCGGTCGGCACTTGACGATCGGGCGGCCGCCGTTTAGTTAAGTATGTATTGGATCTATCGTGATGCAACGCTGTTTCTTGCACTGCATCATCATAAATACCTCGGGGGAGGCATATTGATGAAAGCCCTCGGGCTGACGATGTTGGCAATAGGGCTGGTCTTGACGGTCGTTTTTCTCGCGGCAGGCTACTGGGTGTCCGTGCCTTGGAGCACGGGCTCTTGGGTCGTATTCAGTCTGGGGTTGGCGTACGCGGGGGCATGCAGCGTGATTTGCGCCGGCCGGGGCCGAATCTCGCCGTTCTCGTAATCGCCCCACAGGCGTGAGCGGCGCTACCAGTCCTTCTCTTCGACCAACGGCAATCGGTCGGACGGGCGCTGTCGGTCCCACTGGCGTCTTTCGTCCGAGCGCTGGCGCACCTTGG
>JANLFZ010000619.1 GCA_024653385.1 Thermoguttaceae bacterium
GCCAGCTCTTCTGCGGCAGCCCCTACGTGAGTTGGATCCCGACCTACAACGGCCAGGAGTGGAACATCCTCGAGGTGCAACCCAAGACCTGGGGCTCGCCGGCGAGCAAGTTGGCTGAGGTGGTGCTCACGGGGCATCCCGACCAGGAGGGCAAGCCACGGATCGACCTCGACGAGGCGAGCCGGCGGCGAATCCTCGCGTGGATCGACCTCAACGTGCCGTACTACGGATCGAGCGAGACCGCGTATCCCGAAAAGCCCGGTTGCCGGCAGATCCTCCCCGAAGCACTGGAGAACGTGCTGGCCGACGTGGGCAAGCGGCGGTGCGCCGAGTGCCACAAGGATGGCAAGTTCCCGCGGCGCGAGTGGGTGCGCATCACCGAGCCCGAGTTCAACCCCTTCCTCGTGGCCCCCCTGGCCAAATCGGCCGGCGGCAGCCAGAAGTGCAAGAAGGCGGTGTTCGAGACCAAGAGCGACCCCGACTATCAGGCGGTTCTCGCGGTGTTCAAGCCGGTGGAGGAGATGCTCGCGCGCCGTCCGCGCATGGACATGCCCGGTGGCCAGCCGGCCCCGGACGTTTGCCGGACGTGCCAGTAACCCCGGAACCCTCGCGACGCCCGACGGGGTAGAATAAAAGGTGCGGGGCCGACGTATTGGTTCACGGAGACTGTCCCGATTCTCGCCGCGCAAGCCGCGAACATGGGACTCTCCCCTTCGGCCGCAAGCAACTTCGAGATCCCCATGAGCACCGAAGTCCATCCCGTGCGATCGCCTGCCGAGGCTCCCGTGGGCCCTGGGGCCGTCGTGTTGGACATCAGGCCGCTTTTGGGCAAGTTCGACGAGGACGACTTCTACCGCTTTTGCCGGGCCAATCCCGAGCGGCGGATCGAACGGACCAGCCAGGGAGAACTCATTGTCATGACACCGGCCGGGGGCGAGTCGGGGAACATCGAGTTTCGTTTGGCGGGCCTCTTCTGGAACTGGGTCGAAACCAACGGCGAGGGGATTGGATTCAGCTCGTCGACCGGCTTCCTTCTTCCCAACGGCGCCGAGCGATCGCCGGACCTCGCGTGGGTCGCCCGCGCGCGATGGGACGCGCTGGCGCCCGACGAGCAAGAGCGTTTCCCGCCCCTATGCCCCGATTTCGTCGTCGAAATCCGCTCGCGGAGCGATTCGCTCGCGACTCTCAAGGCGAAGATGCAGGAATACCTCGACAATGGCGCTCGGCTCGGCTGGCTGATCGACCCGATCGACCGGGTCGTCTGGGTCTACCGGCCCGGGACCGAAGTCGAGCGCCTGGAGAACCCGGCTGAGATTTCCGGCGAGCCGGTGCTGCGGGGATTCACGCTCGAATTGGGGAGGCTGTGGGGCCCGTCCTAAGGATCGCAACGATGGCGACTTCCATCCTGTTCGAAGAGCGGCTCGAAATCCCGTACTTCGCCTCGCTGGACGAATTCCGCGCGTGGGCCCGGTCCGACGACTTCCCCGAGACGGGACGGATCGACTACCTTCGCGGCCGGATCGAGGTGGACATCTCGCCGGAAGCCCTCTTTACGCACGGGACGCTGAAAACCCGTTTGATCTCTGCGCTGGACCAACTGGTCGAGCAAGCCGACTCCGGCGAACTGCTGAGCGACCGCACCCTCGTCTCTTGTCCCGAGGCCGACGTCTCCTGCGAGCCGGACATCGTCTTTGTCTTCCATGCCTCCCTCGAGACCGGGCGGGTTCGCCTCGTGCCCAAGGCGTCGGGCGAAGACGACCGCTTCGTCGAATTGGAAGGCCCTCCCGACCTGATCGTCGAGATCGTCAGCGATCGTTCGGTGAAAAAAGACCCCCAGCGGCTGCCCGAGGCATACTGGCGGGCTGGTGTTCGTGAGTTCTGGCTGGCCGACGCCCGCGGCGAGGAGTTCTTTTTCCGCATCCACCGGCCGGGCCCTGCGGGGTACGAGCATGCGCCGATCGATGCGGAGGGTTTTCAACACTCCGCCGTGCTGAAGCACTGGTTCCACGTGACGCGCTATCGCCACCGGACCGGCCGTTGGGCGTACCGCGTCGAGAAGAAGCCCGAGTGAGACGCTCGCCCATGCCTCGTCCCGCGGCCGTGTTCCTGCTTTTGGTCGTTGCGCTTGGGGCGACGTGCGGCTGCGGCAACCGCGGGCCGGAAACCGTGCCCGTGCGCGGCCGCGTGACGTTCGGCGGCGGGCCGTGGCCCAAGCCGGGCACGATCAACTTCCTCCCCCACAAACCGCACCCCGATTACCCCAGCCGACCCGGTTCAGCCGAGTTCGATACCGAGGGTAATTTCGTAGTCACGAGCTGGCGTCCGGGCGATGGACTGGCCCCAGGCACCTATCGGGTGAGCATCGATTGCTGGGAGGTCCCCGAGACCATGGACAAACCCAACGCGGGCCGCAACTGCGTCCCCCCGAAGTACCGCAACAGCCAGACCAGCGGCCTCGAGGTCACCGTCGAAGAGGGGAAGCCGATCTCGGACTTGCGCTTCGATGTGCCCAAACCATAGGGGGGTCCTGCCCGCGCGCCGCCAATACGCTCTTTAGCAGGGTAAACCGCGTTCGGCCGCGCAACTAGAATTGCATTGTCCGCAGATACCGGGGCTCAGCCGAAATCCCGTGTTCCACGCAGCATTTCTGGGAGGACTGCCATGACGCTCTACCAGATCATCGAGACCGATGCGGGGTTGACGGTGTCGGAACTCCAACCGAACACGCTGCCGGAGGTGGCCGCCGAACGCGCGGGCGGCGTTGTCGTGGACCCCGGGCCGTACTCGACCTATGAAGACGCTTACGACGCGATGCTCGCCCTGGCCGTGGAAGAGGAAGAAGACGAACTCTGAACCGCCGGCCGAACGCGACCGCGCCTCCCAACACCGTGCTCGCCTCGGGCAGCCTGTTGGCCTCGGCGTTTCTTGAGCCGCTGCCAAGGATCATGCCTCGCCAGAGGGGATCTGCCCCTGGCAGTGGCGATTCCGGGCGTTTACAATTGGTAGATTGACTTGCTGTGCAGGTTTCCTGCCGGGGTTCCCTTGCCGGCAGACCCCCTGGTTGCCGGAGAAACGCGAATTGCCCGCCTCGTACCAGCTTTCCACGATCGACG